>NZ_JBICSQ010000007.1:0-223597 GCF_043197175.1 Amycolatopsis sp. NPDC049252 | reverse complement strand
GGCCTCTGCGGCCCGCGTGGTCACCTTCACGGATCTTGGTCCTACTTGCCGAAGCCGGCCCGGCGAAGCGCGTCCGCCATCGAGCCGCTGCCGCCCGAGGAGCTCGAGTTGCCGCCCCGGCCGCCGCCGCCACCGCCGGAGCGCTGGCCGCCACCCGTGCCGCCCCGGCGCTGACCGCCGCCACCTCCCTGCTGGCCCCGGTCACGGCCACCGCCGCCACCGCCACCGCGGTTGGCCGACGGAGCACCCGGCTCGTCGTCCAGCCGCAGGGTCAGCGAGATCCGCTTCCGCGGCACGTCGACGTCCAGCACCTTCACCTTCACGATGTCCCCGGGCTTCACGACCTCGCGCGGGTCCTTCACGAAGTTCTTCGACAGCGCCGAAACGTGCGCCAGGCCGTCCTGGTGGACACCCACGTCGATGAACGCGCCGAACGCCGCCACGTTCGTGACGACACCCTCCAAGCGCATTCCCGGCTTCAGGTCGCCGATCTTGTCCACGCCCTCCGCGAACGTCGCCGTCTTGAACGCGGGGCGCGGGTCGCGGCCCGGCTTGTCCAGCTCCGCCAGGATGTCCGTCACCGTCGGGAGGCCGAACGTCTCGTCCACGAACTCAGCAGGACGAAGAGACGACAGCGTCCGCGTGTTGCCGATCAAAGACCGCAGGTCCGTGCCGGTTTTCGACAGGATCCGGCGGACCACCGGGTACGCCTCCGGGTGGACCGACGACGAGTCGAGCGGGTCGTCGCCGTCCGGGATGCGGAGGAAGCCCGCGCACTGCTCGAACGCCTTGGGGCCGAGCCGTGCGACCTCCTTCAGCGCCATCCTCGAACGGAACGGGCCGTTCGTGTCGCGGTGGGAGACGATGTTTTCCGCCAGCCCGGTCGTGATGCCCGAAACCCGGGTCAGCAGCGGCGCGGACGCCGTGTTGACGTCGACGCCGACCGCGTTCACGCAGTCCTCGACCACCGCGTCGAGCGAACGGGACAGCGAGACCTCGGACAGGTCGTGCTGGTACTGGCCGACGCCGATCGACTTCGGGTCGATCTTCACCAGCTCGGCCAGCGGGTCCTGCAGCCGGCGCGCGATCGAGACCGCGCCGCGCAGCGAGACGTCCATGTTCGGCAGCTCCGCCGAGGCGAACGCCGACGCCGAGTACACCGACGCGCCCGCCTCGGACACGATCGCCTTGGTCAGCTTCAGCTCCGGGTGCTTCTTGATGAGCTCCTGGGTGAGCTTGTCCGTCTCGCGCGACGCCGTGCCGTTGCCGATCGACACCAGGTCGACGTGGTGGCGGGCGCACAGCGCCGCCAGCTCGGCGATCGACTGGTCCCACTTGTTGGCCGGCTGGTGCGGGTAGATGACGTGGGTGTCGACGACCTTGCCGGTCGCGTCCACGACGGCCACCTTGACGCCGGTGCGGAAGCCCGGGTCGAGGCCCATCGTGGCGCGGGTGCCGGCCGGGGCGGCCAGCAGCAGGTCGCGCAGGTTGGAGGCGAACACGCGCACGGCGTCGTCCTCGGCCGCCTGGCGCAGCCGCATCCGCAGGTCGATGCCCAGGTGCAGGAGGATCTTGGTGCGCCACGCCCAGCGCACGGTGTCGTTGAGCCACTTGTCGCCCGGGCGGCCCTCGTTGGTGACGCCGAACTTCGCGGCGATGCGCGTCTCGTACTCGGTCGGCCCGACCTGCGGCTCGTCGGTGGGCTCGTCCGGCGACATCGTGAGGTCGAGGACCTCCTCCTTCTCGCCGCGCAGCATCGCGAGGATCCGGTGCGAGGGGAGCTTCGTGTAGGGCTCGGAGAAGTCGAAGTAGTCGGAGAACTTCGCGCCTTCCTCTTCCTTGCCGGCGCGGACCTTGGCGACGAGGTGGCCCTGGCCCCACATCTTCTCGCGCAGGTCGCCGATCAGGTCGGCGTCCTCGGCGAAGCGCTCGACGAGGATCGAGCGGGCGCCGTCGAGGGCGGCCTGCGCGTCCGGGACGCCCTTGTCCGCGTCGACGAACACCGCGGCCGCGGCCTGCGGGTCCGTCGTCGGGTCGTTCAGCAGGCCGTCGGCCAGCGGCTCGAGGCCCGCCTCACGCGCGATCATCGCCTTCGTGCGGCGCTTCGGCTTGAACGGGAGGTAGATGTCCTCCAGCCGCGACTTCGTGTCCGCGGCGAGGATCGAGGCTTCGAGGGCCTCGTCCAGCTTGCCCTGGCTGCGGATGGACTCGAGCACCGCGAGCCGCCGCTCGTCGAGTTCCCGCAGGTAGCGCAGCCGCTCTTCGAGCGTGCGCAGCTGCGCGTCGTCGAGCATGCCGGTGACTTCCTTGCGGTACCGCGCGATGAACGGGACGGTCGAACCGCCGTCGAGCAGCTCGACGGTGGCCTTGACCTGTCCTTCGCGCACGCCCAGTTCTTCGGCGATCCTCTGCTCGACCGACACGCTCACTGCAACACGCTCCTGCTTCGCCTTCGGTGGATCCGATCCTCACATTCTGCCGTTCCGACCACCCCGACTTTCGGATGGGGCTGACATCGGTGTTCTTGACAACCGTATTGGTCTAGTCCATTTTGTGGTGACCTGCCTCACGACCAGTGGAGGTCGCCCCGTGGTCCCCCAAGCCCGTCTAGCCCTGTTGTCGTTACTTTCCGCGGTCGCGCTGTGTCTCGGCGTGACGTTCGTGCTCGCCGGCAGCGCTTCGGCGGCCAACATCCTCGCCAACCCCGGCTTCGAGTCCGGCACCTCGGGGTGGACCTGCACCGCCGTCCCGACCGCGGTGAGCACCCCGGTCCACAGCGGCAGCCGGGCCCTGAGCGCGACGCCGACGTCGTCGGACAACGCCCAGTGCTCGCAGACGCTCACCGTCTCGGCGAACACCGCCTACAAGCTGTCCGCCTGGGTGCAGGGCAGCTACGTCTACCTGGGCGTTTCCGGATCCGCGACCACCAGCACGTGGACGCCCGGCACCAGCGGCTACTCGCAGCTCTCACTGAGCTTCACGACCGGCGCGAGCACGTCGCTGACGGTCTACCTGCACGGCTGGTACGGCCAGCCG
Organism: Amycolatopsis sp. NPDC049252; assembly: GCF_043197175.1. Taxonomy (NCBI): domain Bacteria; kingdom Bacillati; phylum Actinomycetota; class Actinomycetes; order Pseudonocardiales; family Pseudonocardiaceae; genus Amycolatopsis; species Amycolatopsis sp. NPDC049252. Next base: position 220,561 of record NZ_JBICSQ010000007.1, on the reverse strand, counting down.
ACGTACTTCGCCGACGACGTCAACCTCGACGGCCCGGGCACCCCGCCGCCGACGACGCCCACGACGCCGACCACCCCGACGACGCCCACCACCCCGCCGACCACCACGACCCCGCCGACGACGACCACGCCGCCGCCGACCCAGGGTGACCTGCCCAAGCACGTCCTCACCGGCTACTGGCAGAACTTCTACAACGGCGCGAAGGCCCTCAAGCTGGCCGACGTCCCGACGAAGTACAACATCATCGCGGTGTCCTTCGCGGACGCCACCGGCACGCCGGGCGCGGTGAGCTTCACGCTCGACTCCGGCCTGTCGTCGCAGCTCGGCGGCTACACCGACGCGCAGTTCAAGGCCGACATCAAGACCGTGCAGGCGCGCGGCCAGAAGGTGATCATCTCCGTCGGCGGCCAGAACGGCACGATCAGCGTCGGCGACTCGAACTCGGCGAACAACTTCGCGAACTCGATCAAGTCGCTGATCACGAACTACGGCTTCGACGGCGTCGACATCGACCTGGAGAACGGCGTCAACGCCACCTACATGGGCCAGGCGCTGCGCAGCATCTACAACGGCGGCGGCAAGGTCATCACGATGGCGCCGCAGACGATCGACATGCAGTCCACCGGCGGTGGCTACTTCCAGCTCGCGCTGAACATCAAGGACATCCTGACGATCGTCAACATGCAGTACTACAACTCGGGCACCATGCTCGGCTGCAACGGCAGCGTCTACGCGCAGGGCACGGTGGACTTCCTGACCGCGCTGGCCTGCATCCAGCTGCAGGGTGGCCTGCGGGCCGACCAGGTCGGGCTCGGGCTGCCGGCGTCGTCGCAGGCGGCGGGCGGCGGTTACCAGGCCCCGGCCAACACGGTCGCGGCGCTGAACTGCCTGGCCAAGGGCACGTCGTGCGGCTCGTTCAAGCCGTCGGCGACCTACCCGGCGATCCGTGGCGCGATGACGTGGTCGATCAACTGGGACGCGACCGCGGGGTACGCGTTCTCGAACACGGTCTCGGCCGGCCTCGCCGGTCTGCCGTGACGCACACGCCATGAAGGGGGCCCTTCCGGACCAGATCCGGAAGGGCCCCCTTCATGACACCCCCAGCCGCACGCGCAGACCCCCCGGCCGCGCGCCCGTGGCCCCTACACTGCAGGACAGCGTGTGCGGGTTCGTTGTGGAAACGTGGAATCCGCAGGTCGGGGTGGTTTCCGGGAGGGAGTGCGGTGGTGCGGTTCGGCGTCCTCGGCACCCTCGAAGCCGAATCCGGCGGGGCCGCCCTCGACATCGGCCACGCGCGCCAGCGGTACGTGCTGGCGGCGCTGCTGGCGGACCCGAACCGGCCGGTGCCGCCGGACCAGCTCGTCACCCGGGTCTGGGGCGGGCACCCGCCGCACCGCGCGACGGCGACGCTGCGGAGCTACCTTTCGCGGCTGCGGGCCGCCGGGTGCGCGATCGAGCGCACCGCGCACGGCTACGTGCTGCGGGCCGAGCCGGCGTCGGTCGACCTGCACCGGTTCCGGGAGAAGGTGGCCCGGGCGCGGGCGGCGGCCGACGACGTCACCGCGGCCGAGCTGTTCGACGAAGCACTCGCGCTGTGGCGCGGGGAACCGTTCGCCGGGCTGGACTCGCCGTGGCTGACCGGCGTCCGCGAGGGGCTGGAAGCCGAGCGGCACGCGGCGCGGCTGGACCGCCACGACGTCTCGCTGCGGCTGGGCCGGCACGCGGACCTGCTGGCGACGCTGCCGCAGCTGGCCGCGGCGCACCCGTTCGACGAGCGGCTCGCCGGGCAGCTGATCCTCGCCTACTACCGCAGCGGGCGGCAGGCCGACGCGCTCGCGCACTTCGAAGGCGTCCGCCGCCGGCTGGTCGAGTACCTCGGCGCCGACCCCGGGCCGCGCCTGCGTGAGCTGCACCGGCGGATCCTCGCGGGCGACCCGGGACTGGAGCCGCCGCCGGCCGCACGCCACGAGGTGCGGACGGGGTCGCTCATGGAGCTGGCCGCGATCCGTGCCGTCGCGACGCTGCTGATCGTGGCGCGCGAAGGCGACTTCGAGGCCGCGGCCCGGCGGGTGCGCAGCACGGCGGACGCGCTGGAGAAGGAGATCGGCGAGCTGGAAGCCGAGATCGGCGGGCCATTGGTGGTGCCCGACGACGCCGGTGTCCGGCTGACGGAGCTGGGGGAGCGGCTGCGCACGGGCGCCCGCGCGGGGGTGGCGGAACTGGCGGCGATCTTCAGCGAGACCCGCGTGTCCGGGCGCCGGATCGGCGGCCGGCTGCGCGTCGGTTACGTCGCGAGCCTCGGCGGCGACCTGGTGAACCGGCTGACGGCGGAGTTCGAGCGTCGGCACCCGGCGTGCCGCGTCAGCCTGACCCCGATCCGCATCGGCGCCCGCTGGAACGAACACGACCTGCTCGAGGAGGGCGACCTCGACCTGGTGCTGCACTGGGCCCCGGGCGGCGACACGCGGTCGTTCGACCTGCCGAACCTGCGCACGGGCCCGCCGCTGCTGTCGCAGCCCCGGGGCCTGCTGATGCCCGAGGACCACCCGCTGGCGTCACGCGCGACGGTGACTCTCGAGGACATCGCGGACTACCGCCTGCTGGACCCGAGCAAGTCCCTGAACCCGGTGGCCCGCGACCAGTGGGCCCCGCCCCGGACACCGTCGGGCCGCCCGATCCCCCGCACGGAAGACGACGTCCCCCAGCTGATCGGCCGCACCCGCATCGGCCCGGAGGACATGCTTTCGTTGGTGGCGCGCGGAATCGGCCTGCACATCACGGTGCTGTCGCTGCTGGAGCGCTACCCGTTCCCGTGCCTGACGGTGGTCCCGGTGACGGACATCCCGCCGATGATCGCGGTCCCGGTGTGGCGGGCGTCGGAGGAGAACGAAGCGATCCGCGCTTACGTCACGGTGACGACGGAGCTGACGGCCGACCCGCACTTCACTTAGGCGCCAGTGGCAACCGCAGCGCGCCCGGTGCGTCGCTCGGCACCACCGGGTTGCGCGGCGCCACCGCCGCCACCCGCCGATACGCCGCGCCCAGCGAAGGCCGTGGATCCGCGTCACCGTGGTTCGGCCAGAAGGCCATCGCCCGCTCTGCCTGGGCCGTGATCGTCAGCGACGGGTTCACGCCCAGGTTCGCCGAGATCGCCGAGCCGTCCACCACGTGCAGGCCCGGATACCCGTACAGCCGCTGATAGGGATCCACCACCCCGGTAGCAGGCGAGTCGCCGATTGCGCAGCCGCCGATGAAGTGGCCCGTGATCGGGATGTTCGCCAGGTCCGTCCACGCGCCCTGCGGGAGGCCGCCGATCTTCTCCGCTACCCGGCGCGTCACCTCGTGCCCCGCCGGGATCCACGACGGGCTCGGGTCGCCCGCGCCCTGCTTCGTCGTCATGCGCCGGCCGAACAGGCCGCGTTTCGTGTACGTCGTCACGGAGTTGTCGAGCGTCTGCATCACCAGCAGCCCGATCATCCGCTCCGACCAGCGCCGCGGGTTGTGCAGCTTGACGACGTTCCGCCGCTGCCGCCACAGCTCGCGCGCCCCCAGCACCCACCGCCGCTTGCCGGTCTGAGCGTCCACCAGCACCGTCGTCAGCAGGCCCATGAAGTTGCTGCCGCGCCCGTACCGCACCGGCTCCACGTGCGTCACGGCGTCCGGGTGGATCGACGACGTGATCGCGACGCCACGCGTGTAGTCCGTGTCGTCCCGCAGCGACCGTGCGGCCAGCACCGCCTCGGAGTTCGTCCGCGCCAGCAAGCCGAGACGCGGCGACAGCAGTGGCAGCGTGCCGTCGTCGCGCAAGCGGTGCAGCAGCCGTTGCGTGCCCAGGGAGGCCGCCGAGAACACCACCTGCGACGCGGTGAACGTCCGGCGCGCCCGGCGCCCGGTCCGCACGGTGTCGACCGCGTAGCCGCCCTCGATCGGCCGGACGGAAACCGCCGTGGTCAGCGGATGCACCACGGCACCCGCCTTTTCGGCCAGGTACAGGTAGTTCTTCACGGTCGTGTTCTTCGCGCCGACGCGGCAGCCGGTCATGCACTCGCCGCACAGCGTGCACTTCTGCCGGACCGGGCCGGCACCGCCGAAGAACGGGTCCACTCCGGACTGTCCGAAGTAGACGCCGACGGGCGTTCGGCGGTACGTGTGCCCGACGCCCATGTCCTCGGCCACCGACCGCAGCACGCGGTCCGCGGCCGTCGTCGCCGGGTTCTCGACCACGCCGAGCATCCGCTTCGCCTGGTCGTAGTACGGCGCCAGCTCGTCCTTCCAGTCCGTGATGTGCGCCCACTGCGGGTCGGCGTAGAACTTGTCCGGCGGTTCGTACAGCGTGTTCGCGTACACCAGCGACCCGCCGCCGACGCCGGAGCCGCTCATCACGAAGGTGTTCTTCAGCAGCGTCAGCCGCTGGATGCCGAAACAGCCGAGTTTCGGGGCCCACAGGTACTTCCGCAGCCGCCACGACGTCTTCGCGAACTCGTCGTCGGCGAACCGCCGGCCGGTCTCGAGCACCCCGACGCGGTAGCCCTTCTCGGTCAGCCGCAGGGCGGTGACGCTGCCGCCGAAGCCGGAACCGATCACGAGGACGTCGTAGTCCATCACGCCACCACCCGGAAGTCCGCGGGGTCGAGCCGCCGGGTCCGGCGGTCGTATTCGGTGACCAGGCCCGGCCAGTTGGTCGTGACCCGGCCGTCGGCCTGGCGGTACCAGCTCGTGCACGCGCTCCACACGCTCCGGCCCAGCCGCGCCTGCACCTCGTCGTCGTAGCGCGCCTCGACCTCGGGGTGAACGTCCAGATAGGACACTCCGGGGCGCGCCAGCTGGGCCACGGCCTGGCGGATGTACCGGGCCTGCCGCTCGATCATGTAGATGATGGACCCGGCGCCGAGGTTCGTGTTCGGCCCGTAGACGCAGAACATGTTGGGGAACCCGGGCACGGTGATCCCCAGGTAGGCCCGCGCGCCCCCCGCCCACGCGTCCTTCAGCGGCCGGCCGGCCAGCCCGCGCACGTCGATCCGGCCCAGGAAGTCGGTCGCGGCGAACCCGGTGCCGTAGACGATGACGTCCGCCTCGTGCTCGACGCCGTCCTCGGTCCGGACGCCGGCCTCCGTGATCTCACTGATCCGCGCCGTCTCGACGCCGACGTTCGGCTGCGCGAGCGCGGGCAGGTACTCGTTGGTGAAGAGGATCCGCTTGCAGCCCAAGGGGTAGTCCGGGGTCAGTTTCGCGCGCAGCGCCGGGTCCTTGATGTGCCGGCGGCGCAGCTGCGCGGTCCGGAGCTCGAACATCTTCGCCAGCACGGGGTGGCGCGTCATCGCGTACGTCGCGTACTCGGCGAGCAGGAAGATCCGCAGCCGGCCGAGCAGCTGCGTCGGCGGCAGGTGCTCGAACAGCCAGTGCTGCCAGCCGCGGTAGGTCGGATCCGACTTCGCCATGACGTACGGCGGCGTGCGCTGGAAGACCGTCACGTGCTTCGCCTGCTTGCGCAGCTCGGGGACGAACTGGACGGCGCTGGCCCCGGTCCCGATCACGGCGACGCGCTTCCCGCGCAGGTCGACGTCGTGGTCCCAGCGCGCCGAGTGGAAGGCGGCTCCCGCGAACCGGTCCCGCCCGGGGATGGCCGGCAGGACCGGCCGCGACAGCTGCCCGACGGCCGGGACGAACACGTCGGCCTCGAACGTCTCGCCGTCCTTGGTCTCGACGCGCCAGCCGCCATCCTCGAACGCGGCCCCGGTGACCTCGGTGCCGTACCGGATGTGCGGCTCGAGGCCGTACTTCGTGATGACGCCGCGCAGGTAGGCCAGGATGTCCGGCTGGTGGGAGAACCGCTTGGGCCAGCGCGGGTTCGGCTCGAAGGAGAACGAATAGAGCGGCGACGGGATGTCGCAGGCGGCACCCGGGTAGGTGTTGTCCCGCCAGACACCGCCGGGCTCGGCCGCGCTCTCCAGGATGGTGAAGTCGCTGAACCCGGCGCGCTTGAGCTCGATGGCGGTGCCGATGCCGCCGAACCCGGTGCCCACGATCAGCACCGACGGCCCCTTCGCCGAACCAGTCATGCTGAAGAAAGCTACCCATCCGGACCCTGTGACAACAGGACACGAACGGTCACGCGATCGAGATTTCCGGCCAGGCGAGTCATACCTGGACGCATCACGCCAGGACGCGCACCTCGTGCGTCTCCGCGCCCGGCTCCGCCCAGCTCAGCAGCCGCGCCGCCGCGCTCTCCAGCGCCTCCAGATCCCGCTTCGGCAGCTTCTCGAACGGCGTCAGCTCCACCACCGCCGCCTTGCGGTCCTTCCGGAGTTCCCACCGGCCGCGGACGTACCCGCCCGCCAGCAGCGTGCCCTTGACCAGGCCGTTCTGCGTGATCACGCGCTTGCGGTGCTCGTCGCTGATCACCCGGGTGCGGTCCGCGTACGACAGGATCGTCTGGTCGAACGGCCCCAGCAGCCGCGGCGGCGCCGGGACGTCTTCGTCCGGCAGGGTCAGCTCCGGCAGGTCGATCAGCTCGCGGCCGTCCGGGTCCCGGTATCGGCGCAGGTCCATCTCCGCCGCGACCTCGCCCAGCCGGGTGATGCCCGCCCACGCCTGGACGTCCGCCACCGACGCCGGGCCGAACGCGCGCAGGTACCGCGCGATCAGCCCCGCGGGCGAGGGTGCCGACAGGGGAGCGCCGACCCACTGGTCCAGACACGCGTACGTCGTCTGCCCGGCCTTGCCCCAGATCGCCCGCGGCGGGACCTGCACCAGCGGCAGCCGCCCCCGGGCGAGGTGCGTGAGGGACGCCGTCGCGACGTCCGGCCACCGCCGCGCCAGCTCGGCGCCCAGCGCGGTGCTCGACAGCGGTGACGCCACGAGCAGCTCCCGCGCGACCTTGGCGACGGCGTCGTGGTCCAGCCCGGTCAGCGCCTGCGCGTGCAGGGTGTTCTGCTTGAGGTCGCGGTCGTAGAGCCCCTGCACCACCGGCCGCCACGCGAGCGCGTCCGCCGCCGTCACCAGGTGGACCGTGCCGCGCATCAGCGCGATCCGGACCACCCGCCGGCTCTCCAGCAGCTCGGCCAGCTCCGAAGGCTTGAAGCCCTGCAGCCGCGCCCACAGCGCGTAGTACGGCGGGAACGGCGCCTGTGCCTGCAGCCCGGCCAGGTGCTCCACCGCGTCGTAGGCGGACATCTTCGCGCGGCGCAGCAGCAGCTGGCGCTCCAGCGTCGCGCGGTTCAGCGCGCGTCGGCTCAACGTCGTCACAGCGCCACCCTAACGATCACCCCGGACAGTTCCGGTCCTCGATTCGACGCGTCCGTAGGCCGTGATCCATACTTCCGGCCATGGCCGAGCTCGCCGCCCCCGCCGTTGGGGACTGGGACTTCCCGCGCGGTACCGCCAGCATCGAGCTGATGACCCGGTTCGCCGCCGACCGCGACGCGCGGGCCGCCGGACGCCTGCTCTCGGCGACGTCGCTGTCGCCGGACCTGCTCGCCGACCCCGCCGCGCAGGTCGACGCGCGCCAGGAGCTCGCCGTCGTCCGCGCGCTGGTCGCCTTGGACGGTTCCGACGCGGCGGCCCTCGAACTCGGGCGGCGTTACCGCGTCACCACCTTCGGTATCTTCGGGTTTGCCTGCATCAGCAGCCCCACCCTGCGCGACGCGATGCTGTTCGCGCTGCGCTACTTCGACCTCAGCTTCGCGTTCTGCATCCCGCACGTCGTCACCGAGGGCGACCGGATCATCCTGGAGCTCGACGACAGCCGCGTGCCCGCCGACGTCGCCCGGTTCCTGGTGCTGCGCGACCTGTCCGCGATCTTCGCCGTGATGCGCGACCTGCTGCCCGAGATCGCGCTGGACGAGCTGACCTTCCGCCACGACGCGTCCACAGTGGACGCCTACGTGACGGCGTTCGGGGTCGAGCCCCGGTTCGGCGCCGACGCCTGCCGCGCCACCCTGGACCCGGCGTTCCTCGCGCTGCCGCTCCCGCAGGCCAACGAGCAGACCGTCGCGCTCTGCGCCGCGCAGTGTGAGGTCCTCGTCGCCCGCAAGCGGCAGCGGTCCGGGATTTCCCAGCAGGTGCGCGAACGCCTGGTGCGCCTCGGCGGGGTCGACGCCGGGATGGACGAGATCGCCCGCCAGCTCACGCTCAGCACCCGCACCCTCCGGCGCCGGCTGGCCGAGGCCGGGACGAACTACCGCGCGCTCGTCGACGAGGTCCGGCAGGCGCTCGCCGAGGAACTGCTCGACACCGGCGTGCTGTCCGTCGAGGACGTCGCGTACCGGCTCGGGTACGCCGAGGCGTCGAGCTTCATCTACGCGTTCAAGCGCTGGACCGGGATGACGCCCGCGGCGTTCGCCCGCCGCTTCCGCGCCGCTCGTCAAGCACCGCCGGGTAGGTGAGCTTCAGCAGGTTGAGGATCGAATCGGTGAGGAACACACGCAACGCCGACCGGTCCAAGGTGCCGCGGATGAGCCATTCCCGCGACCCCGCCCGCAGCATCCCGCCGAACGACCGGATCATCGCGCGCAGCTCTTCGCGGCCTTCGGTCACGTCCGTCATCAACGCGGCTTCGAGCACGCGGTCGGCGGCGATCTCGTCGGCCTCCAGCATGATCCGCTCGATCTCCGGGTCGCGGCCCGCCGACTCCGGCCCGATCGCGGTCAGCCAGGCGTCGCGGTTGCGGTCGACGACGTCGATCCAGCGTTCGACACCGATCGCCAGCCGCTGCTCCATGGTGGTGTCCGGCAGCGCCTCGGTGACCGGCGCCGGCACGATCATCATCTGCCGCACCACTTCCAGGTACAGCTCGCGCTTCCCGCCGAAGTAGTGGTTGATCAGCGGGCGGGCCACCCCGGCCGCGGCGGCGATGTCCGAAGTGGACACCGACGCGTAGCTGCCCGCGCCGAACAGCCGCCGGGCGGCGGCGAGGATCTCGGCACGCCGCTCGGCCGGTTCGAGCCGCCGTCTGCGGGGCCGCGTTCCGCTGGTCACCCGCTCAGCCTCGCGGGGGAGCGGCACGCTGTCAACAAGTAGTTGACTTCTCGTCAAGAGAGTGACTCCGGTGGCGGGCAACCGAAGTTTCGCGTCAACGACTGTCGTTACGCAACCGGAACAACCCGCCGGTAACTTCCCGGCGCCGGGACGCGACGAGACGGCAGGGGGTCCGTGTGACCGGGGGTAGGAACAGATGACCGAAGACGGCGCGCCGATCCGGCCGGCCGGACGCTGGGTGAGCGTCCGCCTGCAGCATCGTCACGTCAGCTTCGACGACGCCTTCGAAGCCGACGAGCCGCTGCCCGACGGTGACTGCGCGGACGAGGCTTCCGTGTCCTACTCCGGCATCGTGATCACCAGCTACGACGAGGGCTCGAAGATCGCCGAGCGCTGGATCCCGCTCGGCATCGACCCGTCCGAAGCCGACGACGAAGAACTCATCGAGCAGCTGCGGGAAGCCCTTCTCTGGCAAGCGGGGCGCCCGCCCCAGGAAGCGTCCGGCGAGTGACCTAGGACTCCGTGCGCAGGCCTTCGAACGCCACCTTGCACACCGCGTCCGCCACTTCGGTCGCCGACGAGCCACGCCGCGGGCGGTACCACTCGATCAGCGAGTTGACCATGCCGAAGATGAGCCGCGCGGTCACCGCCGGGTCGACGTCCGGGCGGATGTCGCCCTCGGTTTCGGCCTGCTTCACCAGGTCCGTCACCAGAAGGTCGAATTCGCGCCGGCGGGCCAGCGCGGCGCGCTCCACCTTCGTGTTGCCGCGCACCCGCAGCAGCAGCGTGACGAACGGCAGCCGGTCGGCCAGCACCAGCACGCTGCCGCGCACCAGGTGCTCCAGCCGGTCGACCGCCCGGCCGTCCAGCTCGGTGGCCTCCGCGGCGACGGCGAACAGCCCGTCCAGGGCCCGGTCCACCGACAGCCGCAGCAGTTCCTCCTTGCTGGGCACGTGGTGGTAGATGGCCGACTTCGTGATGCCGAGCTTGCGGGAGAGGTCCTCCATGCTCGTGCCGTCGTACCCGCGTTCGTTGAACAGCTTCACCGCCACCTGCAGCAGTGATTCGAGGTCGTAACCGGGACGCCCGCGCCGGGGTGCCGTCACGGCTTCTCCCGCTGGTCCACGATCCGCCGCATCTTGCCCATCGACCGCTCGAGCGTGTCCGGGTCGACGACGTCCACCGACACCGTCACGCCGACGCCGTCCTTCACGCCGGTCACCAGCGAGGAAGCGGCCAGTTCGCGGTCGGCGGGCGAAGCGTCGTGCCGGGCTTCGACCAGCACGGTCAGGTGGTCGAGGCGCCCGCGGGTGGACCGGACGAGCTGGAAGTGCGGGCTCAGCGACTCGGTGCGCAGCACGATCTCCTCGATCTGCGTCGGGAAGACGTTGACCCCGCGCAGGATGATCAGGTCGTCGGTGCGCCCGGTGACCTTGTCCATCCGCCGGAACGCCGGCCGCGCGGTGCCCGGGTTCAGCGCCGTCAGGTCACGCGTGCGGTAACGGATGATCGGCAGCGCCTGCTTGGTCAGCGACGTGAACACCAGCTCGCCGGTCTCACCGCTTTCCAGCACGTTCTCCTCGAAGGGGTCGATCACCTCGGGGTAGAAGTGGTCCTCCCAGATGTGCAGGCCGTCCTTGGTCTCGACGCACTCCTGCGCGACACCGGGGCCCATCACCTCGGACAGCCCGTAGATGTCCACGGCGTCGATCGCGAACCGCTCCTCGATCTCCGACCGCATCTGCTCGGTCCACGGCTCGGCGCCGAAGATGCCCACCTTCAGTGAGCTCTCGCGCGGGTCGACACCCTGGCGCTCGAACTCGTCGAGCAGTGTCAGCATGTACGACGGCGTCACCATGATGATCTCGGGCCGGAAGTCGGTGATCAGCTGCACCTGCCGCGCCGTCATCCCGCCGGAGGCCGGAATCACCGTGCAGCCCAGCTTTTCCGCGCCGTAGTGCGCGCCGAGACCGCCGGTGAACAGGCCGTAACCGTACGCGTTGTGCAGCTTGTGGCCCGGCCGGCCGCCCGCCGCGTGGATCGAGCGGGCCATCACCGTGGCCCAGGTGTCGATGTCCTGCTCGGTGTAACCGACGACGGTGGCCTTGCCGGTCGTGCCGCTGGAGGCGTGGATCCGCCGCACCTGGTCCTGCGGCACGGCGAACATCCCGAACGGGTAGTTCTCGCGCAGGTCCTGCTTGGTGGTGAACGGGAACTTCGCGAGGTCGGAGAGTTCCTTGCAGTCGTCCGGGTGGACGCCCGCGTCGTCGAACTTCTTCGTGTACGCGGGCACGTTCGTGTAGGCGTGTCTGAGTGTCCACTGCAGACGTTCGAGCTGCAGCGCGGCCAGCTCGTCGGCGGAGGGGTTCGCCTCGATCATGCTTCGTCCCGTTTCCCGGAGATGACGCGGCTGCGGCCGCGGAATTCGGCGACGACTTCCGGCCCCGCGAGGGTTTCCCGGTGGACGGTGACGTCGTAGATGCCGTTGCGGCCGTAGCGGGTGCGCTCGGTGGCCGTCGCGACGAGGTGGTCGCCGAGCCGGCCGGCGGCGACGAAGGAGATTTCGGCGCCCGCGGCGACGGTGACCGGGCCGTGGGTGTTGCAGGCGCAGGCGAAGGCGGTGTCGGCGAGCAGGAAGACGTAACCGCCGTGGGCGATGTCGTGCCCGTTGACCATCGACGCGGTGATCGTCATCGTCGCGACCGCGCGCCCGTCGCCCGCCTCGACGAGGGTGATGCCCAGCGCGCGGGACGCCTCGTCGGCGGCGAACATGGTGTGCGCGGCGTTGGTCAATGCACCCCTCCGTCTTGACCGACCGAATGGACGGTCACCTCGTGGTGCGGCTCAGTAAAGGCACTGGTCCGGGCCGGTGTCAAGCACCGGGGCCTTCCGATCCCGGCGGCCAGCGGCTACGATGGAATTACTGAACGTCCGGTAGGTAATTCGGTGGAGAGGTCGGACTCGATGGGTTTGCTGCGCAGCTACGTCTCGGGCGGGTGGCACACGGCGGCGGAAGACGGTGTCCCGCTGCACGACGCCACCACCGGGGAAGAGGTCGCCCGGGTCTCGTCGGCGGGCGTCGACTTCGCGGGCGCCCTGGAGTACGGCCGCCGCGTGGGTGGCCCGGCGCTGCGCGAGCTGACGTTCCACCAGCGTGCCGCGCTGCTGAAGGCGCTGGCGTCGCACCTGCGCGAGCACCGCGAGGAGCTGTACGCACTGTCCGCGAGGACCGGTGCCACGCTGGGTGACTCCAAGTTCGACATCGACGGCGGCATCGGCGTCCTGTTCAGCTACGCCTCCAAGGGCAAGCGCGAGCTGCCGAACGACACCGTCTACGTCGAGGGCAACGTCGAGCCGCTGAGCAAGGGCGGCACGTTCGTCGCCCAGCACATCGCCACCCCGCTGCGGGGCGTCGCGGTCCAGATCAACGCGTTCAACTTCCCGGTCTGGGGCCCGCTGGAGAAGTTCGCCCCGGCGTTCCTCGCGGGCGTCCCGAGCCTGGTCAAGCCCGCGAGCCAGACGGCCTACCTCACGGCCCGCCTGGTCGAGCTGATCTTCGAGTCGGGCATCCTGCCGGAGGGTTCGCTGCAGTTCGTCGCCGGCAGCGTCGGCGACCTGCTCGACCACGTGACCGCGCAGGACCTGGTGTCGTTCACCGGCTCGGCGTCCACCGCGCAGAAGCTGCGCGCGCACCCGGCGATCATCCGCAACGCCGTCCGCTTCAACGCCGAGGCCGACTCGCTGAACTGCTCGATCCTCGGCCCGGACGCACGACCCGGCACCACCGAGTTCGACCTCTACGTCAAGCAGCTGACCTCGGAGATGACGGTCAAGGCCGGCCAGAAGTGCACCGCCATCCGCCGCGCCTTCGTCCCGGCCGACCTGCTCGACGACGTTGCCGCGGCGGCTTCGGCGCGGCTCGCGAAGGTGACGGTCGGCAACCCGGCCGCCGAGGGTGTCCGGATGGGCGCGCTGGCCAGCCTGGAGCAGCGCGAAGAGGTCCGGCGCTCGCTCAAGGCGCTGCTCGACGCGGGCAGCGTCGTCTTCGGCGACCCCGAAAAGGTCGAGGTCGTCGACGCGGACGCCGAGCGTGGCGCGTTCCTCTCGCCGGTGCTGTTGAAGGCCGACCCGGAGCGCTCCGAGCCGCACGAGGTCGAGGCGTTCGGCCCGGTCTCGACGCTGCTGCCGTACACGTCGACCGAGCAGGTCATCGAGCTGGCGGCACGCGGCGGCGGCAGCCTGGCCGGCTCGATCGTCAGTGCCGACAAGGAGTTCGTGCGTGACGTCGTCCTCGGCGCGGCGCCGTACCACGGCCGGCTGCTGGTCCTCGACGCCGACGACGCCAAGGAGTCCACCGGTCACGGTTCGCCGATGCCGCAGCTGGTCCACGGCGGCCCGGGCCGCGCGGGCGGCGGCGAGGAGATGGGCGGCATCCGCGGCGTGCTGCACCACATGCAGCGCACCGCTGTGCAGGGCTCGCCCGCGGTGCTGTCGGCCGTCACCGGCCGCTGGGTCACCGGAGCGCCGCGCACCGAGGGTGAGGTCCACCCGTTCCGCAAGTCCCTGGCCGAGCTGAAGATCGGCGACTCGGTGGTCGCCGGGCCGCGCACGGTCCGCCAGTCCGACGTCGACCACTTCGCCGAGTTCACCGGCGACACGTTCTACGCGCACACCGACCCCGAGGCCGCGGCCGCGAACCCGCTGTTCGGCGGGATCGTCGCGCACGGCTACCTGGTCGTCTCGTTCGCGGCCGGGTTGTTCGTCTCGCCCGAGCCCGGCCCGGTCCTGGCCAACTACGGCCTGGAGAACCTGCGGTTCCTGACGCCGGTCAAGGTGGACGACACGCTGACCGTGACCCTGACCGCCAAGCAGATCACGCCGCGCATCGACCAGGAGTACGGCGAGGTCCGCTGGGACGCCGACGTGACCAACCAGGACGGCGACTCCGTCGCGAAGTACGACGTCCTGACCCTCGTGTCGAAGGAGCAGCCGTGACCTTGGACAGTGCTGTCGCCTCGCTGGAAGAACAGTTCGAAGCCGTCATCGAGCGTGACCAGCGCATCGAGCCGCGTGACTGGGTGCCCGAGGGGTACCGCAAGACGATGGTCCGGCAGATCGCGCAGCACGCGCACTCGGAGATCATCGGCATGCAGCCCGAAGGCCGCTGGATCACGCGCGCGCCTTCGTTGCGCCGCAAGGCGATCCTGCTCGCCAAGGTGCAGGACGAGGCCGGCCACGGGCTCTACCTGTACTCGGCGGCGGCGACGCTCGGCGCCGACCGTGCGGACCTGACCGACAAGCTGATCACCGGCAAGCAGAAGTACTCGTCGATCTTCAACTACCCGACGCTGACCTTCGCCGACGTCGGCGTGATCGGCTGGCTGGTCGACGGCGCGGCGATCTGCAACCAGGTGCCGCTGTGCCGCAGCTCCTACGGGCCGTACGCGCGGGCGATGATCCGCATCTGCAAGGAAGAGTCCTTTCACCAGCGGCAGGGTTACGAGCTGCTGATGACGATGATGAAGGGCACCCAGCAGCAGCGGGACATGGTCCAGGAGGCCGTGAACCGCTGGTGGTGGCCGTCGCTGATGATGTTCGGCCCGCCGGACGCCGACTCGCCGAACACCGCGCAGTCGATGGCGTGGAAGGTCAAGCGCCACACCAACGACGAGCTGCGGCAGCGCTTCGTCGACATGTCGGTGCCGCAGGCCGCCGCACTCGGCGTCACGTTCCCGGACCCGGATCTTCGCTGGAACGCCGAGCGGGAGCACTACGACTTCGGCGCGGTCGACTGGGACGAGTTCAAGAACGTGCTGAAGGGCAACGGCCCGTGCAACGCGTCGAGGATCGCGCACCGGCGCCGTGCGCACGACGAAGGTGCCTGGGTCCGCGAAGCCGCCGTGGCGCACGCCGAAAAGAAGGGTTCGCGATGAAGCACGACTGGCCGTTGTACGAGGTGTTCGTCCGGGGCAAGCGCGGGCTGAACCACGTGCACGTCGGCTCGCTGCACGCGGCCGACGACGAGATGGCGCTGCACCACGCGCGTGACCTGTACACGCGGCGCAACGAAGGCGTGTCGATCTGGGTCGTGCGCGCCGCCGACATCACGGCGTCCTCGCCGGACGAGAAGGACCCGTTCTTCGCGCCGAGCGGCGACAAGGTCTACCGGCACCCGACGTTCTACGACATCCCCGAGGAGGTGCCGCACATATGAGTTTCGACAACGTCTACGAGTCGCTGACGGAGGAGAACGACGCCCGCTGGGCGTTCGGCACCGGCTTCGAGGACCCGCTGTCCGGAGTGGACACTTCGGTACCGTCCGGTGTGGACGGTGCTTCGCTGGCGGCCTACTGCCTGATGCTGGGTGACGACGCGCTGATCTTCTCGCACCGGCTGCAGGAGTGGTGCACCAACGCGCCCGAGCTGGAGGACGAGGTCGCGCTCGCGAACATCGGCCTCGACCTGCTCGGCCAGGCGCGGCTGCTGCTGGCGCGCGCCGGCAAGGCCGACGGCTCTTCGCGTTCGGAAGACTCGTTCGCGTTCGACCGCGTCGAAAACGAGTTCCGCAACGTCCGGCTCGCCGAGCTGGGCGGCGGCCACTTCGGGCACCTGATCGCGCGGCTGTTCGTGTTCTCGACGTGGCGCCTGGCGCTGCTGCAGCGGCTGGTGTCGTCGGTGGACCCGGTGCTGGCGGCGATCGCGGACAAGGGCGTCAAGGAAGTCACCTACCACCGCGACTACGCGGGGCAGTGGCTGGTCCGGCTCGGCGACGGCACACCGCTGTCGCACGAACGGATGCAGGAAGGGCTCGACGCGGTGTGGCCGTACGTCGGCGAGCTGTTCCGCACGCACCCGCTCGAGCTGGTGGACGCGGCTTCGCTGCGCCCGGAGTTCGATGCGGTGCTGGACCAGGTGCTCGCGGCGTCGACCCTGACCCGGCCTTTCGCGGGTGACATCGCCGGGGTGTCCGGCCGGACGGGCCGCGACGGCGTCCACACCGAGCAGCTGGGGTTCCTGCTGGCGGAGCTGCAGAGCGTGGCCCGGGCGATGCCGGACGCGCAGTGGTGACGGCGTCGGCGGTGGCCGCGACGGTCACCGATCCCGAGCTGCCGATGCTGACGCTGGCCGACCTGGGTGTGTTGCGCTCGGTGTCCGAGGACGGCGGCCGCGTGGTCGTCGCGATCACGCCGACGTACACCGGCTGCCCGGCGATGGACACGATGCGCGACGACCTGGAGCACGCGCTGGTCGGCGCGGGTTACGCGGACGTCGAGATCCGGACGCAGCTTTCGCCGTCGTGGTCGTCGGACTGGATCACACCGGAGGGCCGCCGCAAGCTGGCCGAAGCGGGGATCGCGCCGCCGGGTGCGGCGCCGCGGCGGTCGGGCCCGATCCCGCTGACGCTGTCGGCGCCGGTGTCGGCGGTGCCGTGCCCGCTGTGCGGGTCCACGGACACGGAGGAGCAGTCCCGCTTCGGCGCGACGGCGTGCAAGGCGCTGCGGCGCTGCCGGTCGTGCCAGGAGCCCTTCGAGCACGTCAAGGAGATCTAGGTGGCGTTTCACCCCTTGAAGGTCGCGGGCATCGCGCGCCTGTGCGACGACGCGGTCGCCGTGACGTTCGACGTGCCCTCCTCTCTGGCCTCGGACTTCGACTTCAAACCCGGGCAGTCGCTGACGCTCCGGCGTTCCGTCGACGGCCGCGACGAGCGCCGTTCGTACTCGATCTGCGCGGCGGCGGGCACGGCGCCGCGGGTGGGCGTCCGCCTGGTCCCGGGCGGGCTGTTCTCGTCGTGGCTGCTGAACGACGTCCGCGCTGGCGACACGATCGAGGTCGCCCCGCCCACGGGCTCGTTCACCCCGGACCTGTCCGAGGGCGGTCACCACGTCCTGATCGCGGCGGGCTCCGGCATCACGCCGGTGCTGTCGATCGTGTCGTCGCTGCTGGCCACCCCGGACGCGACGGTGACGGTGCTGTACGGAAACCGCCGCACGGACACGGTGATGTTCGCGGACGAGCTGGCGGACCTGAAGGACCGCGCGCCGTCGCGCTTGGAGCTGATCCACGTCCTGTCCCGCGAGCCGCGCGAGGCGGAGCTGTTCACCGGCCGCCTGGACGCCCCGAAGCTGCGGCAGCTGTTCGACTCGCTGGTGCCGGTGTCCGAAGTGGACCACTGGTGGCTGTGCGGCCCGTTCGAGATGGTGATGGGCGCGCAGGAGCTGCTGACGTCGCTTTCCGTACCGCGGTCACGGATCCACCAGGAGCTGTTCTACGTCGACACCCCGCCGGCGCCGGTGACCCACGACGACCCGGCGGTGGCCGGCGAATCGTCCGAGGTCCGCATCGTCCTGGACGGCCGCTCGTCGACGGTGACGCTGCCCCGTTCGGCATCGGTCCTGGACGGCGCGCAGAAGTTCCGCCCGGACCTCCCGTTCGCCTGCAAGGGCGGCGTCTGCGGCACGTGCCGGGCCCGGGTCACGGAGGGCAAGGTGGACCTGCGCCGCAACTTCGCCCTGGAGGACGCGGAGGTGGAGGCGGGTTTCGTGCTCACGTGCCAGTCCTACCCGGTCTCGGAGACGATCACGGTGGACTACGACGCCTGACACCGGGTTTGTCCACAGGCCCCCCTCACTTGTGGACAACTCGGCCCCGCAGACCCGTTTCCCCGGTTCCGGACGGTGGCCGCCACTAGGGCCTGTATCGAAGTCGTCTCGAGCTGGTTGAGCTGGAGCTGACGCTGTCGGGCGTGTCGGTGGTCGACATAGGTGAGGTCTCCGGTAGCTGGTTCGTCGACCAAGAAGAACCTGAACACCGGAGACCTCATGAACACCCTAGCGGTGACGGGGCGGTTCGACCTGACCGACGAGCAGTGGGCAACGCTGGAGCCGTTGCTGGCTGCGCCGTCGCGGCTGGGTCGGCCGTCGTTGTGGAGCAGGCGGCAGCTGATCGACGGGATCCGGTGGCGGGTGCGCACCGGTGCTCCGTGGCGGGACATGCCCGCAGGGTATGGGTCCTGGGCTGCGGTTTATGGACTGTTCCGGCGGTGGCAACGCGCTGGTGTCTGGCAGGCGGTCCTGACCGCGGTGCAGGCTGTGGCCGAAGCCGAGGGGTGGATCACGTGGGATGTCAGCGTGGACTCGACGATCGCGCGGGCGCATCAGCATGCGGCGGGTGCGCGGAAAAGGGGGATCTGCAGGCCGAGCCGCCAGGCGGGACCATCGTCGAGCCTGATGATCACGCGTTGGGCCGATCCCGCGGTGGGCTGACCACAAAGGTGCATCTGGGGTGTGAGCAGGGGCAGAAGCCGTTGTCGATCGTGCTGACCGCTGGACAGCGTGGCGACAGCCCGCAGTTCATTCCGGTCCTGGCCGGGATCCGGGTGCCTCGACCGGCTGGTGGGCGGCCGCGGACGCGTCCTGATCGGGTGCTTGCGGACAAGGCTTACACCTCGAAAGCCAACCGGGCTCACCTGCGCGGTCGCGGGATTAAGGCGACGATACCGAGCAAGGCTGATCAGGACGCGCACCGCAAGGCCAAGGGGTCGACGGGCGGTCGGCCACCGGCCTTCGACCCGAGGTCTATAAGCAGCGTCATGCGGTGGAGTGCGGCATCAACCGGCTCAAACGTCACCGTGGGGTGGCTACCCGTTATGACAAGCTCGCGGTTCGGTACGAGGCCACCGTCCAGATCGCGGCAATCAACGAATGGCTCTGACCAACTTCGATACAGGCCCTAGACTGGACCTGGGGACGCCCCCCTGGGAGCGGCGGGGGAGTTTCGGTGGGTTCTCGGCGGTGGGGCCAAAACGTGCGTCGTCGTTGACGGGGTGAGGGGCGCTCAGCCCCGGTGGTGCTGCCGCTCGGCTTCGGGGTCGGGAAGCCTGATCGGCCCGGACGGCGGCCTCGTGGAGAGCGGCCGAAGCACTCCGTGGAGGTCCGGCAGGCCGGGCGGCGTCAGAGCATGCGGCGCCGTCGGCGTCGGCGAGGGTGGGGCGGGTCTTCCGGCTCGATCGCCGGCGCTGGTTCGGTGAGGCCCAGCATCTCCGCCGCCAGCTGCTGTGAGCTCGCGAAGGCGCCTGTCGGGGCCTCGCGCGCGCGGCGCAGCGCCGACGGGCGGAGGCGGTTGTAGCCGCGGACCGTCACCGGGCGGCGCTGGCGCAGCTCGTACGCCGGTTCCTCCGCCAGCTCCGTCGCCAGTTCGCGGTCGATCAGGATCGTGCCCGGGCGGGCCACCGACGTCAGGCGGGCCGCCAGGTTGACCACCGAGCCGTAGACGTCGCCGAAGCGGTTCAAGACGCGGCCGGACGCCATGCCCGCGCGGACCGCCGGGATGCTCTCGTCCGCCGACGTGCGCTCGGTCAGGGCCAGCGCGATCTCCGCCGCGGCCACCGCCGAGTCGGCGACGAACAGGACCTCGTCGCCGATCATCTTGACCACCCGGCCGTGGTGCTCGGCGATGGTCTCCGTCGCGAGCAGCTCGAACGCGTCGAGCATCCGGCTCAGCTCGTCCTCGTCGATCTGGCGCGTCAGGCGCGTGTAGCCGACCATGTCCACGAAACCGACCACCTGGGTGCGCGTCTCGAGGTTCTCGTCCGGCGCCGCGAACGCCCGGCCGGCGTACGCCGCCAGGTGCCGCCGCCAGACGAAGTTCTGCACCTGCTCGAGCTCCGGCAGCAGCCGGTCGACGAGCCGGGCCACCTGGCGCTCGCTACGGCCCAGCTCCGGCTGCTCCTTGATCAGCTCGAACAGCATGTCGACCTGCCACTCGGCCAGCCGCGACAGGTGCTGGCCGAGCGCGCGTGTCACCGCCACTTCGATGCTCGGGTCGATCAGGCCCGACTGCACCAGCTGGTCCGCCGTCCGCATCGCCTCGACGTCGGCGTCGGTGAAGACCACCTCGTCGTCGGCGACCGTCGCGAACCCCAGCGCACGCCAGAGCCGGCGCGACCGATCGTCGGGCACGCCGGCCTTCTCGGCCACTTCGAGCCGGGTGTACTTCCGCCTGCCGCCGAGCAGGATGCGCTCGAGCCGCTGCTGAAGTTCTTCACTCGAATCGGTCACGCTCAGGTCGTGTGGACGATCAGCACGTCCACACCGGACTTGCGGGCCACCTCCGACGGCACCGAGCCGAGGATCCGGCCCGCGATCGTGTTCAGCCCGCGGTTGCCGACCACCAGCAGGTCGGCCTCGCGCTCGTGCACGACCTTGCGCAGCGAGTCGACCGGGTCGCCCTTCACCGCGATGGTGTCGATCTTTTCGGCCCCCGCGCGCACCGCCCGGTCCCGGGCGGACTGCAGCGTGTCCTCGGCCGGTGCCGAGCCGACGACCTGGTAGGCCTCGTCACCCAGGACGTCCTGGGCCTTGTCGACGTCGGTCTTGCTGGCCGGGTAGAACGCGCACGCGATGACGAGCGTCGCCCCCGCGTCGCCGGCCACCGCCGCCGCGCGGTCCACCGCCGCGAACGACGACTCCGAGCCGTCCGTGCCCACCACCACGGTCCGATATGCCGCACCCATGCGCAAAACCTCCAGGTGATCCCGCGTGAGCAGGGACGACAGCCGGTCGGAGTCGACCGCGCAGGCTCGTCCGCGCTCGTGTCGGGTGGAAGGTTACTCGCCAGTCGCTTTCTGCGCTCCGCTTGGCCGCGGACTGGGCTTCGGCGCGGGCTTCGCCGCCTGCTTGGGGGCCGGCTTCGGCTTCGGAACGTCCGAGGCCCGGATCCGGATGGTCTCTTCGACGTCGCTCACCGGCTTCGTTTTCCCGGTGTCGGATTCGGCCGCCGGCCGGTCCGGTTTCAGGTCCGCGGCCTTCAGGTCGGTCGTGACCTCCGCGGGCACCTTCACGTCGTCGCCCAGGACGGTGTGCGCCTCGGCGAGCACCGCCCGCGCCGCGCGGACCTGCTCGGCCAGCCCGCCGCGCACCTTGCGCAGCGAGTCGACGCGCTCGTTCGCCTGGGTGATCCGCCGGTTCGACTCCTCGGTCGCCGTCGTGACGCGGCGGCGCGCCTCGTCGGCGGCCTCCGCGAGCCGGGCGTTCGCCTCGTTGATCGAGTCCTGACGGCGCTTGTTCGCGTCCGCGACCGACTCCCGCTGACGGCGTTCGATCTCGGCCTTCGCGGAGGTCTCCTCCTCGAGGATCTTCGCGCGGATGTCGGCGGCGTCCTGGGTGGCCTCCTGGACGCGGCGCGCGGCCTCGGCCTTGCTCGCGGCCTCCTGCTCGGCCAGCACGCGCATCGCCTCGGTGCGGCGCGAAGCCATCGCGATCTCGAAGTCCTCTTCGACCTTCGTGCGCCGGTCCGACGACTCGGTGTCGAGCTTCGTGCGCTCGGCCTCGGCCTTGTCGGTGATCTCCTTGGCCTCGGCGCGGGCGTCCTCGAGCACCTTGCGGTGCTCCGCCTCCATCTCCTTGCGGCGCAGGTCGAGCTCGGTGAGCAGCTGCTCGTAGCGGGCGCGCATGGCGCTCGCGTCCGTCTCGGCCTTGGCCCGGATGTGGCCGGCTTCGGCCTCGGCGCGGGCCCGCGTGTCCGCGGACTCGTCCTGGGCCAGGCGCAGCATCCGCTGCAGCCGCTCCGAGAGGCCTTCGACACTGGTGGGCGGCTGGGCCAGCCGGTCGACCTGCCCGCGCAGGTCCGCGATCTCGCCGCGCGCGATCTCCAGCTGCCGGGCCAGGTCGCCGGCCTGCGCGATGGCGGCGTCCCGATCCGCGGTGAGCATTTTCAGGTCGGCGTCCAGCCGTTCGAGGTGCTCGTCGACCTGTGCTCGGCTGTACCCGCGCTTCGCCACGTCGAAGCCGGCTCCCAGCGGCACAAGCTCCCGTTCATCGCCAAGGCTCATGCGCCTACCGTAGTCGCAGCCGGGTCACGGAAGGGTGAGCACCCGGGGCCTGCGCCGAAAGTGCCGCCTGATGCGGCGAAAGGATCTTGCCGGATCGGGCCGGATCCCGGCGGATCCCGACGCCGCGATCCGGCCCCTTTCCGCTCAGGCGCCGCGAAACGCGTTGATCCCGTCGAGGTGCTTCGCGCGCTTCTCCTCGTCACGGACGCCGAGGCCTTCCTGCGGCGCGAGCGCGAGCACACCGACCTTGCCCTGGTGCGCGTTGCGGTGGACGTCCAGCGCGGCCTGCCCGGTCTCCTCGAGCGAGTACGTCTTCGACAGCGTCGGGTGGATCAGACCCTTGGCGATCAGCCGGTTCGCCTCCCAGGACTCGCGGTAGTTCGCGAAGTGGGAGCCGATGATCCGCTTCAGGTTCATCCACAGGTAGCGGTTGTCGTACTGGTGCATGTATCCCGAGGTCGACGCGCAGGTGACGATCGTGCCGCCCTTGCGTGCGGCGTAGACGGACGCGCCGAACGTCTCCCGGCCCGGGTGCTCGAACACGATGTCCGGGTCCTCGCCGCCGGTCAGCTCGCGGATCTTCGCGCCGAGGCGCTGCCACTCCTTCGGGTCCTGCTCGGTGTCGCTCTTCCAGAACTTGTACGCCTCGGCGCTGCGGTCGATGATCAGCTCGGCGCCGAGCTTCCGGCAGATCGCGGCCTTCTCCGGGCTGGACACGACGCACACCGGGATGGCCCCGCCGTTCAGCGCGTACTGCGTCGCGTAGGAGCCGAGGCCGCCCGAAGCGCCCCAGATCAGGACGACGTCACCCTGCTTCATGTCCGCGCCGTTGCGCGAGACGAGCTGGCGGTAGGCGGTGGAGTTGACCAGCCCGGGGGAGGCGGCCTCCTCCCAGGTGAGGTGGTCCGGCTTCGGCATCAGCTGGTTCGCCTTGACCAGCGCGATTTCGGCGAGCCCGCCGAAGTTCGTCTCGAAGCCCCAGATCCGCTGCTCGGTGTCGAGCATCGTGTCGTTGTGCCCGTCCGGGCTCTCCAGCTCGACGTTCAGGCAGTGCGCGACGACCTCGTCGCCCGGCTTCCAGTTGTGCACGCCGACGCCGGTGCGCAGCACGACGCCGGACAGGTCCGAGCCGACCACGTGGTACGGCAGGTCGTGCCGCTTCGACAGGGGCGAGAGCTTGCCGTACTTCTTGAGGAACTTGAACGTGGGGATCGGCTCGAAGATCGACGTCCACACGGTGTTGTAGTTGATCGCGCTCGCCATCACGGCGACGAGCGCCTCGCCGGGGCCCAGCTCCGGGACGGGCACGTCGTCCACGTGCAGCGACTTGCGCGGGTCCTTGTCCCGGCTCTCGAGGCCCTCGAACATGTCGACCTCGTCCTCGTGGACGGTCACCCCCCGGTAGCTCTCGGGCACGGGCAGCGAGCCGACCGCGGCGGACTCGCCGTTCAGGATGGCCTGCTGGATCTCGCCGAGCTGCGTCATCGGTTCCTCCGCGAAAATGGGGGTCAACGGCGTTGTCGGCCGAAATTACTCGCCGGTAACTCTGGCCCACAACTGTACGAGACGAGCGGCACGATTACACCCTCAACTGTGACGGATCAATCTTGACCGGCTGGCCAGTCAAAGCGGATGATCGAGGTCGGGAACACCACCCGACCAGCAGGATCACCTACGGAGGTGAGCACGAATGAGTGAAGTCTCTACGCGCGCGTGGACCCGGCCCCACGACTGGGCCGAGGTCGTCATCGGGGTCGTCGCCGCTCTTTCACCCCTTTGGCTGAGCACGGACAGCACCGTGATGTGGACGATGGTCGTCCTGGGAGCGCTGATCGCCCTCGACGGCCTGGTCTCACTCGGGTTGCCCGGGGTCGTCTACGGCGAAGGCATCCAGATCGCACTCGGCGTGCTGCTCTTCATCGCGCCGTGGGTGATGGGATACACCGAGTTCAACGGCGCGTCCTGGACGTCCTGGATCGCCGGGGTGCTGACGGTCGTCGCCGGCGCGGCAGCGATGCCGGTCGCGAGCGCCGCGCACCGCACGGCAGGCCAGCACTGACCGACCAGGAGGCACCGGAATGACCGAGGATTCGGCGAAGGAGCGCATTCTCTGCGCAGCCGAGGCGCTCTTCGCCGAATCCGGCTTCGACGCCACCCCGACCTCCCGCATCGCGGAGCGGGCCGGGGTGCCGAAGGGGCTGGTGCACTACTACTTCCGGCACAAGGCGGACCTGCTCACGGCCCTGGTCGAGCGCCTCCCGGACGAGCGCATCGAGCCGGCGGTGGTCGTCGTCCCCGGCGACCTGGCCGGCAGCCTGCGGCGGCTCGTCCGCGAACTGGACCACCGCTTCAGCCGGTCACTCGGGCTCTCGCACCTGCTGTGGCGCGAGGCCGACACCCACCACGTCGTCCGCGACGCCCTCCACGAGCGCTTCCAGGTGCTGGTGCGCCAGGTCCGCTCGGTGATCCTGGCCGCCACCGGCGACCGGCTGCCGGTGGTCGACGTGGACCGCGCGTCGGGCCTGCTCGCCCGCGCGGTCAGCCACCGCCACGCGACGGCGAGGCACGCGGAGAACGACCTCCCCGCCGAGTTCGACGGCGAGCTCACCTTCATCGCGGAATCGCTGGCCGCCAAGGTCGCGCCCGCTTAGGAACCGGTGCCGCCGATCGATCACGACGGCCGGGCCCGAGTTCGGTGGCGTGATGCGGAGGGCATGCGCCGACAAGCCTTCGCCGACGGCCTTCGCGCCCGGCGTGGCCGTTGCGGTGGCCAACGGCCACGGTGGCGGCTGCCCGGCGGTGCGGGTCATGCTTCCCCGCCCCGCCCCGCCCCGCCCCGCCCCGCCCCGCCCCGCCCCGCCCCGCCCCGCCCCGCCCCGCCCCTCTTGTGTCACGTGCGTGCGGACCTTTCGCGCCGAACCTGTTGCGCCGGAACGGGTGCGTTCAGTGCGCGGAGCCGTTCTTGGCCGGTTCCACCAGTTCGACGAGCACGCCGCCCGCGTCCTTGGGGTGGACGAAGTTCACCCGGCTGTTGGACGTGCCGCGCTTCGCGTCCTGGTACAGCAGGCGCAGGCCCTGGTCGCGCAGGGCGGCCGCCGCCGCGTCCACATCGGACACGCGGTACGCCAGCTGCTGCAGCCCCGGGCCGCTCTTCGCCAGGAACTTGCCGATCGCCGAGTCGTCGCGCAGTGGCGCCAGCAGCTGGATCTGCGTCTCCGTGCCCGCCGTGCCGGGCGCGCGCAGCATCGCCTCGCGCACTCCCTGCTCTTCGTTCACCTCCTCGTGCGCCACTTCCAGGCCGAAGTGCGCGCGGTGGAACTCGATGGCCGCGTCCAGGTCCGGGACCGCGATGCCGACGTGGTCGATGGCCGTCACGAACGGCCGCAGGGCGTCATTCATGGAGGCAGGATAGGGGGCCGCGGCCTCGCGGCGAGGCGGAATCGTCGCGTGCCCCGCCTCACACTGGCTCCATCAAGAAGGCAGTACCCCGGGTATGGTCGAACGAACTGCCCATGCGCCGAAGCTTGGAGGACGCCGTGTCCGGTTCCGTGATCCTGGGTGCCGCCCGTACACCGATCGGGCGCCTGCTGGGGTCCCTCAAGGACTTCACGGGCGCGCAGCTGGGCGGGGTCGCCATCAAGGCCGCCCTCGAACGCGCCGGGGTCGCCCCGGACGCGGTGCAGTACACGATCATGGGCCAGGTGCTGACCGCCGGCGCCGGCCAGATCCCGGCCCGCCAGGCCGCGGTCGCGGCGGGCATCCCGATGAGCGTGCCCGCGCTGACGATCAACAAGGTCTGCCTCTCCGGCCTCGACGCCATCGCCCTGGCCGACCAGCTGATCCGCGCCGGCGAGTTCGACATCGTGGTCGCCGGCGGCCAGGAGTCGATGACCCAGGCGCCGCACCTGCTGCCCAAGTCCCGCTCCGGCTTCAAGTACGGCGACACCACCCTCGTCGACCACATGGCCTACGACGGTCTCTTCTGCGCCTTCGACCAGGTCGCCATGGGCGCCTCGACGGAGAAGTACAACTCCCGCTACGGGGTCACCCGTGAGCAGCAGGACGCGTTCTCGGCGCGCTCCCACCAGCGCGCGGCCGAAGCCATCAAGAACGGTTACTTCGCCGACGAGATCGCGCCGGTCTCCATCCCGCAGCGCAAGGGTGACCCGGTCGTCTTCGACACCGACGAGGGCGTCCGCGCCGACACTACGGCCGAGGGGCTCGCGAGGCTGCGCCCCGCCTTCGCCTCCGACGGCACCATCACGGCGGGTTCGGCGTCGCAGATCTCCGACGGCGCCGCCGCCGTCGTGGTCGCCAGCAAGGCCAAGGCCGAGGAGCTGGGCCTCACGGCGATCGCCGAGATCGGCGCGCACGGGGTCGTCGCCGGGCCGGACGCGAGCCTGCACGAGCAGCCGTCGAACGCCATCCTCGCCGCGCTGGCGAAGGAGAAGCTCGCCGCCGACGCACTCGACCTGATCGAGATCAACGAGGCGTTCGCCGCCGTCGGCCTCGTGTCGACCGACAAGCTCGGCGTCGACCCGGAGAAGGTCAACGTCAACGGCGGTGCCATCGCCCTCGGCCACCCGATCGGGGCGTCCGGGGCACGGCTGGCCGTGCACCTGATCCACGAGCTGCGCCGCCGCGGTGGTGGGCTCGGTGCCGCCGCGCTGTGCGGTGGCGGTGGCCAGGGTGACGCCCTGCTGCTGCGGGTGCCGACGGCGTAGGTGACCCCACCACTCGACCTCGACGACCTGGTCGGCCGCGCGCGGGACGGGCAGCCCCGTGCCGTCGCGCGGCTGCTCTCCCTCGTCGAGGACGCCCACCCCCGCGTCGCGGAGATCGCGCGGGCGCTGACCCCGCACACCGGGCGGGCCCGCATCGTCGGGCTCACCGGGCCACCCGGCGTCGGCAAGTCGACTTCGACGTCGGCCCTGCTCACCGCGTTGCGCGCGGAGGGCAAGCGGGTCGGGGTGCTCGCGATCGACCCGTCTTCGCCGTTTTCGGGCGGGGCGCTGCTCGGTGACCGGATCCGGATGACCGAGCACGCCACCGACCCCGGTGTGTTCATCCGGTCGATGGCCACGCGCGGGCACCTCGGCGGGCTCTCGTGGGCCACTCCGCAGGCGGTGCGCGTGCTCGACGCGGCCGGCTTCGACGTGGTGCTGATCGAGACCGTCGGGGTCGGGCAGTCCGAAGTGGACGTCGTGAAGCTGGCCGACACCACCGTGGTCCTGCTCGCGCCGGGCATGGGCGACGGGATCCAGGCGGCGAAAGCCGGGGTGCTGGAGATCGCCGACGTCTTCGTCGTCAACAAGGCCGACCGCGACGGCGCGGACGCCACCGTGCACGACCTCAAGCAGCTGATCTCGCTGGCGCGCCGGGAGATCCGGGGACCGAGCTGGCGCCAGCCGATCGTCCGGACGGTCGCGGCCAAGGGTGAAGGCGTCGACGAGGTGGTCCGCGCGCTCGCCGACCACCACGCCTGGCTGGTCGCGCACGACGAGCTGGGCCGCCGCCGGGTGGCACGGGCCCGTGACGAGGTCGAGGCCATCGCGCTGCGGCGGTTGCGGGCCGAGCTGGCCGACCTGCGTGGGGGCGGCCGGCTGTCGGGGGTGGCCGAGCGGGTCGTGGCCCGGGAGCTGGACCCCTTCGCCGCCGCCGACGAGCTGATCGCGGACCTGCGCGGCTGACGCCGGCGGATCGACGGTTTCGACAGGTCTTCGACGTCGCCGACGGCCGTGATCCCCTTGCTGTGAAACACTTTCTGCGCCTGCGTGCTTCGTCATGGCTCTCCCTTCGCGGTGCGGCGCTTTGCCGTGTGATCGACATCGTGCTCGGGGGGTCCGACAATTTCCCGAGGTCGTTGCCGCGGTTCACCCGACCGGATGACATGGGCGACTTTCGCCGGTTATTCCTGTCGGTGCCGCGCCCTAGACTGCGGGGCGCTCCGGAACCGGGCGATCACTGGGAGGGCGTGCAGGATGAAGAAAGCACTGGTCACCGCGCTGGCCGTCGGCGCGTTGTTCGCGGCCGGGAGTGGCGTCGCCGCCGCGGACGACACCCCGCCACCACCGAAGACCACACACGGCCCCTGCCAGTACACCGAGACGCCGGGCGAGCCGGCTTCGCGGCCGGTGCCGCTGCCGCCCGACCCGCGGCACACGCCGAGCCACGGCAAGGTGGACGTCTCGGTCCCGACCACCCAGGGCGCGCTCCCGCTGCGGCTGGACCGTGCGGAGGCGCCCTGCACCGTGCAGAGTTTCCTGCACCTGGCGCAGCACCGGTTCTACGACCGCACGGTGTGCCACCGGCTGACGTCGTACCCGACGCTGAAGGTCCTGCAGTGCGGCGACCCGACCGCGACCGGGGAGGGCGGACCGGGCTACAAGTACAAGGACGAGCTGCCGGTGGACCTGCCGCCGGCGCCGACGGACCCGACCGGCGCCCGTCGCGTCTACGCGCGGGGCCTGCTGGCGATGGCGAACGCGGGCCCGGACACGAACGGCTCGCAGTTCTTCGTCGTGTACGGCGATTCCGCGTTGCGGCCGAACTACACGGTGTTCGGCACGGTCGGCGCAGCGGGCTTGCGGACGCTGGACAAGGTCGCCGCGGGTGGCATTCAGCCGACCGCCGACGACCCGGCGCCGGTGGACGGGACGCCGGTGCTGAAGACGGAACTGCTCCGGGTACGGCCCGACTGCTGGTTCTGACTTGCGCCGCGGGTCACCTCGACAGGGTGACCCGCGGGCTCGGCGCGGGCTTGCGTGATCGGAGCCGGAGCCGGAGCCGGAGCCGGAGCCGGAGCCGGAGCCGGAGCCGGAGCCGGAGCTCGCGTGGCTGGGGCTGGAGCTCGCGTGATTGGGGCCGGAACTCGTGTGATCAGAGGCGGAACTCGTGTGGTGGGCGGCGGGATTCGCGTGATCGGCGGGCATCTCACGTGATTTAACGGGCATCACGCGTGATTGGCGAGGCATCACGTGTGATTGAGGGGTCGGCTCGCGTACCCGGTGGGTCGGCTCGCGTTCATGGAGGGGCGGTTTGGGCGAGGCGGTCAGGTGTTGATTTCCCAGAGGGCCTCGATCAGGGTTTGGACTGCGCTCGCGAAGGCGTGCTTGGGCGGGGCGGCGTAGCCGACTATCAGGCCTCCTGGGCGGTTTTCGTCCATCCAGTACGTGCCGAGGCCTTCGATGCCGATTGCGCGGCGGCGGCAGGCCGCCAGCGCTTCTGTTTCCGTGGGGCCGTCGGGTGGGAGCATCAGCAGGAGGTGCAGGCCCGCCGCTATGCCGTGGGGACGCACTGAGTCCGGTAGGGCCGTCAGGAGGCGGGCGCGGCGGGAGCGGTACTCCGCCCTGCTGCGGCGGACGTGCTGGTCGTAGCCGCCCGAGTCGAGCAGCTCCGCCAGCGCCAGCTGGTTCAGGATCGCCGGGCGGGAACCGCTGTCGGCCATGGCTGCGCGGACCGGTTCGACCAGGGCGCGTGGCAGGACCAGCCAGGCCAGGCGCAATGCCGGGGCGAGGGTTTTGCTTGCTGTGCCCGCGTAGACGACCCGTTCTGGTGCCAAGGCTTGTAGCGCACCCACCTGCTGGTGGTCGAAGCGGAACTCGCCGTCGTAGTCGTCTTCCAGGATCAGGGCGCCTGAGCGGGCCAGCTGGGTGCGGCGGTGGGGAGCGAGGGTCACGCCGGTGGGGTATTGGTGTGCCGCCGTGACGACCACCGCCGGACTGTCCAATGCGGACACGTCGACGCCGTGTTCGTCGACGTCCACGCCGGCGATTCGCTGGCCTTGCGCCGCGGCGATGTCGCGGTACATGCGCAGGGACGGGTTTTCGAACGCCATCTCGTTGATGTCGAGCCCGCGAAGGGCCCGCGCCAGGACGGCGATCGCGTGGGAATAGCCGTGGCACACCACGATCCGGGCCGGGTCCGCGACCACTCCGCGGCTGCGGGCCAGGTACGCCGCCAGCGTGTCGCGCAGCTCCGGGGCGCCCAGCTCGGACTCGTAGCCGAACGCCGCCGCCGGGGTGCGCAGCAGCGCGCGGCGGGTCGCCGTGATCCAGGCCTGGCGGGGGAACGCCGTCAGGTCCGGGCGCCCCGGCCGCAGGTCCCAGCGCGGGGCCGGGTCGCGGGGCGCCGGCCTCGGGGCGGACTGGGGGAGGGCGCCGGCCGTCGCGACCCGGGTCGGCGCGCCCTGGGCGGTGCGCAGGTAGCCCTCGGCGGCGAGGTCGGCGTAGACGCGGGTGACCGTGCCGCGGGCGACGCCCAGGTCCTGGGCCAGCGCCCGGGTCGACGGCACGGCCGCCCCGGGCTGCCAGCGGCCTTCGCGGATGGCCGCCCGGATCGCCGCGGCCAGGCCGGTGCGCCCGGTCTCGGGCTGCCAGCCGAGGTGGACGTCGAGGCCGGAACTGGACCACGAATCTGCCATGTGACTGGACCATACTCGTGGACCAGTGCGAGCTAGCGTGGACACCATGACGAAACGGATCGGACTCGGGCACGCGCCCGAGATCTACCAGGCGATGGCGAACGTGCAGGCCGAGGTGGACAAGGCCGGCGCGAACGCGGGGGTCGACCACAAGCTGATGGAGCTGGTGAAGATGCGCGCGTCGCAGCTCAACGGCTGCGCGTTCTGCCTCGACATGCACAGCCGTGACGCGCTCGAGTCGGGCGAGTCGCCGCGGCGGCTGTTCGTGCTCGACGGCTGGCGTGAGACGACCCTGTTCACCGAGCAGGAGCAGGCCGCTCTCGCCCTCACCGAGGCGATGACCAAGCTGGCCGCGACCCAGAGCATCCCTGACGACGTCTACGACGAGGCCGTGCGGGTGCTCACCGAGGACCAGTACCGCGCCGTCGCGTGGCAGGTCATCGCGATCAACAGCTGGAACCGGGTGGCCGTCACCAGCCACTCGCCGCTGCCGAAGCGCGACGCGTGAGCGCCGCCGCGCTCAAGGCCCTGCACGTCCCGGGCCGGCCGCTGGTCCTGCCGAACGCCTGGGACGCCGACACCGCGAAGGCCGTCGAGGCGGCCGGGTTCCCGGCGATCGCGACCAGCTCGGTCGCCGTCGCGGCCGCCCTCGGCTTCCCCGACGGGGAGCAGGCACCGGCCGACGAGATGTTCGCGGCCGCCGCCCGGATCGTGAAGGCAGTCGGCGTGCCTGTGACGGTGGACGCCGAATCCGGCTACGGCCTGGACGGCGCCGAGCTGGCGGCCCGGCTCCTGGACCTCGGCGCGGCCGGCCTCAACTTCGAGGACACCGACAGCGCCACCGGGCAGGTCCGGCCGGTCGCCGTGCAGGCGGAGCGCATCGCCGCCCTGCGCGAGGCGGCCGGTGACGGCCTGGTGATCAACGCCCGCCTCGACGCCTTCCGCGGCGCGAGCGACCCCCGTGAGGTGCTGGCCGGCAACGTCGCCCGGGCGAAGGCGTACTTCGCGGCCGGTGCCGACTGCGTCTACCCGATCCACCTGCGGACGTCGGACGTGCTCGCGGAGTTCGTGCAGGGTGTCGGCGGCGCCGTCAACGCGCCCGCGTGGCCGGGCAGCCCCGGCATCGCCGGGCTCGCGGAGCTGGGCGTGGCGCGGATTTCGCTGGGCGGTGGCCTGTGGGGCCACACCCGGAAGTTCCTGGCCGACACGCTGGCCGAGGTCGCCAGGGGAAACCTGCCGTACTGATGGCCGAAGGCCGCCGCGAGGGGATCGGGAACACCCTCGCGACGGCCTTCGGTGTCAATGGCCGCTGGTCGGCGGCCGCTAGTGGGAGACGGCCTTCTCGGCGCCCGCGCCGGTCAGGGAGCGGACCTCCATCTCGGCGTACTTCTTCTCGTTGTGCTCCTTCGACAGCACGGTGCCGAGCCACCCGAGGAAGAACGCGATCGGGATCGAGACCAGGCCCGGGTTGTCAAGTGGGAACCAGTGGAAGTCGACGCCCTGGAGCATCGACGCGCTCTTGTGTGTCTTCGGGTCCACCGGCTTGCCGGAGACGGCCGGCGAGAACACGATCAGGACGATCGTGACGGCCAGGCCGCCGTAGATCGACCACAGCGCGCCCTGGGTGTTGAACCGCTTCCAGAACAGCGAGTAGAGGATCGTCGGCAGGTTCGCCGACGCCGCCACCGCGAACGCGAGCGCGACCAGGAAGGCCACGTTCTGGCCGTTGGCCAGGATGCCGCCGAGGATCGCGACCGCGCCGATCACCAGCGCGGTGATCCGGGCGACCTTCACCTCCGAACCCGGGGTCGCCTTGCCCTTCTTGATCACGTTGGCGTAGACGTCGTGGGCGAACGACGCCGACGCCGTGATCGTCAGGCCCGCCACCACGGCGAGGATCGTGGCGAACGCGACCGCCGCGATCAGGCCGAGCAGCACGGGGCCGCCCAGTTCGAGCGCCAGCAGCGGCGCCGCGGAGTTGGCGGCACCCGGGGCGGCCTTGATCTTGTCCGGCCCGACCAGCGCGCCCGCGCCGTAGCCCAGCACCAGCGTGAACAGGTAGAACACGCCGATCAGCACGATCGCCCAGACCACCGAACGGCGCGCGTCGCGGGCGGTCGGCACGGTGTAGAAGCGCATCAGCACGTGCGGCAGGCCTGCGGTGCCCAGCACCAGCGCGATGCCGAGGGAGAAGAAGTCCAGTTTGGACGTTCCGGTGGCGCCGTACTGCTTGCCCGGGCCGAGCAGCGCCTCGCCGGTCTTGCCGCCCTTGTCGACGGCGGCCTGCAGGAGCGAGGAGAAGTTGAAGCCGTACTTGCCCAGCACCCACAGCGTCATCACCAGCGCGCCGACGATGAGCAGCGCGGCCTTGATGATCTGGACCCAGGTGGTGCCCTTCATCCCGCCGATGAGCACGTAGGCGATCATGATCACGCCGACGATGACGATCACCAGCGACTGGCCGGTCTTGCCCTCGATGCCCAGCAGCAGCGCGACCAGGCCGCCCGCGCCGGCCATCTGGGCCAGCAGGTAGAAGAACGACACCACGAGCGTGGACGTCGCGGCCGCGGCCCGCACCGGGCGCTGCTTCATCCGGAACGCCAGGACGTCGCCCATCGTGAACTTGCCGGTGTTGCGCAGCAGTTCCGCCACCAGCAGCAGCGCGACCAGCCAGGCCACGAGGAAGCCGATGGAGTAGAGGAAGCCGTCGTAGCCGTAGATGGCGATCGCGCCCGCGATGCCGAGGAACGACGCCGCGGACAGGTAGTCACCCGAGATCGCGATGCCGTTCTGCGGGCCGGTGAACGCGCGGCCGGCGGCGTAGTAGTCCGACGCCGTCTTGCTGTTGCGGCTGGCCCGGAACACGATCACCAGCGTGATGATCACGAACACGCCGAAGATGCTGATGTTGAGGAGCGGGTTGCTGCCTTCGACTCCCGCGGCGAGCGTCTTCATTCCCGCTCCTCCTTTTCGATGTCCTCGCGGATCTTCTCCGCGATCGGGTCGAGACGGCGGTTCGCGTAGCGGACGTAGAGCCCGGTGATCACGAACGTCGAGACGAACTGCAGGAGGCCGAAGATCAGGCCGACGTTGACGTTGCCGAACACCTTCGTGCTCATGAAGCCGTGCGCGTAGTCGGCGAGCAGGACGTACAGCAGGTACCAGAGCAGGAACACGGCCGCCATCGGGAAGACGAACCGGCGCAGGCGGCTGCGCAGCTCGCGGAACTCGGTGCTGTTGTGCGCGCGTTCCCAGACGGCTTCAGCCGTTTCCGGGGGGCCGCCGGGTTCCGTCGTGCTCATGCTGCTCCCTCGCGACGTTGCGGAATGTGGTCCGGGTCACCGTAGGGAGAGGTGAGGCTCGCGTGAAGAATCAGCGGCTCAACAGCCTCGCGAGACGACGAACGGTTGACGAACGGTCGCGCGGCCTGGCCGAACGGGGTTCGTCCAGGTGCAGACGGAGCATCGCGGACGCCGCCCAGAGCGGGGGCCGCCCGCGCAGGGAGACCAACGCCATTACGCCGAACGCCAGCGGTACCGACCAGGGTGCCGGTTGCTGCACCAAGATCGCCACCCAGCCGTGCAGCCGCGGGCCGGCGAGGGCGAACAGGATCGAGCCGGACGACGCGACGAGCCCGGTCAGCACCCCGGCGATCGCGCCGGCCGCGGTCAGCCGCGGCCACCAGATGCCGAGCACCAGCAGCGGGCAGAACGTCGACGCGGCGACGGTGAAGCCCCACGTGACGAGCACCCCGGCGTCCAGCTCGGCCGAACGCAGCGCCAGCAGCACCATCACGGCGGCGACGCCGAACACCGCGAACCGCAGCCGGCGCAGCCCGCCGGGCACGAGGTCGTGGGCCAGCGCCCCGGACATCACCAGCAGCAGCCCGAGCGACGTCGCCAGGAAGGCGGCGAACGCGCCCGCGGTCAGCAACGCCGTGAAGAGGCCTCCGGCCCAGCCACTGTCCACTTGGTACGGCAGGGCGACGACGACGGTGTCGGTCGCGCCGGAGAGGTAGAGCCCGGGGACCAGGACCCGGCCGAGGACGCCGTAGACGCCGGGGAAGAGGTAGAAGATCCCCAGCAGGGCCACGGTGATCGCGGCGGTGCGGCGCGCGGCGCGCCCGTCCGGGCTGGTGTGGAAGCGCATGAGCACGTGCGGCAGGCCCATCGTGCCGAGCATGGTCGCGATGAGCACCGACCAGGTGCCGAGCAGCGGATAACCCTGGTCGCCGAGGTCGAGCAGCGGGCGCCGCCAGTCCGGGCCGCCGAGCGGGGCGCCGCCGCGGACGGCCGGGACCGCCGTGCCCTCGCCGAACACGACGACGTCCTGGCTGTGCGCGGTGAATTCCCCCGGCGGCAACGTTTCCGCGACGTTGTTGCGCCGGACCGCGGTCGGCTCGCGGATGACCATGGTGACGTCGACCTCGAACTTCACCGACGTCTCGCGGGTGAAGTGGGTGAACTCGACGGGGTTCAGCGCGTCGGCCCGGTTGACCGCGCCCGCCTGCAGCACCAGCCAGATCGCCGGGATCAGGAACAGCAGCAGCTTCAGCACGAACTGGAACGCCTGCACGTACGTCGCCGCGCGCATCCCGCCCAGGGCCAGGGTGACGCTGACCGCGGCGCCGGCCAGCACCACGCCGACCCAGTACTGCGTGCCGCCGACCGCGGTGAGCACCAGGCCGGCGGTGCGGAACTGCGGGACGACGTAGATCGTGCCGATCACCAGCACCACCACCGCGGCGAGGCGGCGCAGGGCGGGGGAGTTGAGCCGGGCCTCGGCGAAGTCGGGCACGGTCAGCGCGCCCGAGCGCCGCATCGGCGCCGCGACCAGCACGAGCATCGCGATGTAGCCGGCGGTGAAGCCGACCGGGTACCAGAGCGCGCCGATGCCGTCCTTGACGACGAGCCCGGCGACGCCGAGGAACGACGCCGCCGACAGGTACTCGCCGGACACCGCGGCGGAGTTGACCAGTGGCGAGATCCGCCGGGACGCCACCAGGAAGTCCGACGTCGTGCGCATCGCGGCGACCCCGCGGACGCCGATCAGCAGCGTCACGAGCACGACCGGCGCGACGGCGAGCGCGACCCCCACTAGCCCGCCCTGCCTGACCAGTGCGCTCGGGGCCGGCGGGTCACTGGTCGTCCTCGAGACGCTCGGCGCGCCGCAGCTGCCAGCGCGCCAGCAGCGCCATCGACGGGTACGGCAGAACCGCGATCATCAGCCAGGACAGCGGAATCCCCAGCAGCCGCACCGAGTCCAGGCCCGGAAAGAGCGCGAACACGCCCGGCAGGCCCAGCAGCAGCGCGAACATCAGCACCAGCGCGGGAAGGCCGCTACGGCGTTGCGCCCGGTACAGCGCCGTGGCGCGCTGGGTCTCCGCCGGCGGCAGCCGCGGGACCCGCCAGCGGCCGCGCGAACGACGTCGCGCGTGGGCCAGGCGGGTCTGCGGGCTGGTGACGGCCACCCGCCGGATCCGGCTCATCGCGCGCCCGGCCCGAGCTGGCCGCGCTGGGCGGCTTCGAGCAGCCTGTCGCGCAGGTCGCGGGCGTGGCGCCGGCTGACCGGGACGTCCCCCGCCTCGGTGTGCGCGAGCAGGCCGCCCGCGCTGTCGCTGCGCAGCTCCAGCACCGCGCCGACGGCGAGCAGGAACCCGCGGTGCACCCGGCTGAACCCGGTGCCCTCCCAGTACTCCTCGAGCCGTGAGATCGGCATCCGCACCAGGTGCACGCCGCCGCGCGTGTGCAGCCGGACGTAGTCACCGTGCGCCTCGACGAAGAGGACGTCGTCACGGCGGACGTAGCGGGTGCGGCCGCCGGACTCGACCGGGAGCGCGGCCATCGCGTCCGGGGTCGGGCGGCCGGCCGGGGTCGCCATCCGGCCGACCTTCGCGAGCGCCGCGGCCAGCCGTTCGGCGCGGACCGGCTTGAGCAGGTAGTCGACCGCGCCGATGCCGTACGCGGTGACGGCGTGGCCGTCGTGCGCCGTGACGAACACGATCACCGGTGGCTCGCTCAGCTTCGCCAGCAGGGACGCCAGTTCGAGCCCGTCGAGGCCGGGCATCGAGATGTCGAGGAACACGGCGTCGAACCGGTCGGCCTGAAGCAGCTTCAACGCCTTCAGCGCGTCACCCGCGCCGACGACTTCGCCGACTTCGGGGGCTTCGCCCAGCATCGTGCACAGTTCGTCCAACGCCGGCGGCAGGTCGTCGACGGCGAGCACCCGCAGGCCCGTCACGGCAGCACCCCCGGCTGGAACCGCGGCACCCGCACGATCACCCGGGTGCCGGCGCCGACCTCGGTCTCGACGGTCAGGCCGTACCAGGCGCCGTAGACGTCCCGCAGCCGTCTGTCCACATTGGCCAGTCCGAGCCCGGCC
Organism: Amycolatopsis sp. NPDC049252; assembly: GCF_043197175.1. NCBI lineage: Bacteria > Bacillati > Actinomycetota > Actinomycetes > Pseudonocardiales > Pseudonocardiaceae > Amycolatopsis > Amycolatopsis sp. NPDC049252. The sequence goes on along the minus strand of NZ_JBICSQ010000007.1, from coordinate 183,953 downwards.
GGGTCGTCGTCCCCGAGCCGCCCGGCGAGCAGGTCCGCGGCCCGCTTCGGATCCATGCCGACCCCGTCGTCCTCGACGAAGATCACGCAGTCGTTCCCTTCCGCCTGCCCGTGCACCTGGACCAGCCCGGCCTCCGGGCGCGGCTCGATGCCGTGCCGGATCGCGTTCTCCACCAACGGTTCCAGCACGAGGTAGGGGACGGCGACGGCGAGGATCTCCGGCGCCACCCGCACCTGGACGCGCAGCCGTTCGCCGAGCACCGCCCGCTGCAGCGCCAGGTACGTCTCGATCGCGCGGAACTCCTCGGCGACGACGGTGTACTCGCCGTGCCGGGACAGGCTGTAGCGCGTGTAGTCGGCGAAGTCGAGCATCAGGTCACGGGCGCGGTCGGGGTCCGAGCGCACCAGCGACGCGATGACGGTGAGGGCGTTGTAGACGAAGTGCGGCGACATCTCCGCCCGCAGCGCGCGCAGCTCGGCCTGGGCGGCCTGCTCGGCCGACGCCTCGAGCCGGCCGCGCTCCAGTGCCCGCACGACGAGGTCCGCGGCCTGGCCCGCCACCGAGTCCCGGACGTCGCCGACGACCAGCAGCGCGCCGGCGAGTTCGTCGTGGACGTGCAGCGGCAGCACCAGGACGTCGTCGGCGGAGCCCGGTTCTTCGCTGTGCAGCACGCTGTCGAGCACCGTCGCGACGACCTCGTCCGGCCCGGGACGGCCCGACCACAGCAGCACCCCGGACAGGTCGGTGAGGCCGAGGCCGGGGAAGCCGAACAGCCGCCGCAGGCCGTGCGCGGCGCGGCGGGCGCGGGCGCCGGACAGGCCGTCACGCAGGTCGTCGGTGATCCGGCGGGCCGCGGCGAGCACCGGCAGCGGGTCGGCACGGGACGCCGCCCCCAGGCGCAGCACGGTCATCGGGCCTCCCCTCGGCGACGGTGTCCAGGGCAGTAGATCCTACGACGTCGCTTTCGGGCTAGAGGGCCTCGTCCTGGTCGGCGAGCACCTTGGCGTGCCGCCGGAAGCGGCGCCACGTGCTGTATTCGCCGCTCGCGGGGGCCGGCACCTCGGCCAGGCGGCTCGGGAAGGGCCGGTCCGGCAGCGAGATCCAGCCCGTCGTGCGGGTCTCCTTCACCTCCACCCGCACCGGCCGGAACGTCGTCGGGTCGAGGTCGTCGCTGTGCCGGACGACCTCGTCGTAGAACCACGCCGACGTGATCAGCGCGAGCACGCCTCGCGACGTCCTGAGCGCCTTCTTCAGCGGAGGCGCCTCCAGCAGCCGGAACGAGTGGTTGATCGCCGGCGCGGTGACGCCGTTGTCGTCGTAGGCGACTTCGCCCGCGTGCAGGGCCATCCGGAGCCGGATCCGCGCCTCGGCGTGGTGGGTCCGGTTGTGGCGGTGCAGCGCCACGGCGAGCGCGTTCGGCAGGAACTCGACGAACGGTCCCTTGGGGATCTCCGGCGGGGCCAGGACGAAGACGCCGTCGCCGCAGTCGTCGGTCCGGCAGCCCGCCCACGGGACACCGGCGTCGTCGAAGGCCCGGCGCAGTGCCCGGTAGAGGCCGTCGCGCAGCGCCAGACGGTGGGGCGTGGTCCGGCGCGGGTCGCCGTACCCCTCCACGTCCACCGCGAAGATCGTCCGGTGCACCGCCGGCCGTTCGTACCTCATCGCACCCCTCCCGGCGACTCATGCATGTGCCGATGCATGTGCAGCCACTGTGACGCAAGGCGACCGTCCGGGGGAATGGGTGATGCGGTGAACGGTTCCCCCGCCACGGTGACCGGCAGACGAGGGAAAGCCCAGTTCAGAGGCCCTGTGAGAGGTGCGCACACCTCTCACGGGGCCTCTGACGGACAGGTCAGCAGCTCTGCTTGTAGAAGTACTGGGAGTTGGCTGCCATGTCGTCCTTGGTGATCGAGTGCAGCTGCGCGGTCAGGTTCCGCGTCACCGGCTTGCCCTCGAGCGCCGCGACGGCCTGGTCGACGCCCTGGGTGCCGATCGACGCCGGGTCCTGGGCGATCAGGGCCTGGTACTGGCCGCTCTTGAGGCCCTCGACCTCGGACGGGCTGGCGTCGAAGCCGATCAGGTTGACCGCGCCGACCTTGCCGGAGTTGCGGAGGCCGGTCGCCGCGCCTTCGCCGGTGTTGAGGTTGGTCGCGAAGACGCCGATGAGGTCCGGGTTGGCGGCCAGCGCGGCCGTCACCTTGGACGCGGCCTGGTCCGGCTCGTTCTGGGTGAACTGGACGCCGACGGACTTCAGGTTCGGCGTGTTCTTCAGCTCGTCTTCGAAGCCCTTGACGCGGGCGGCCGTCGTCGACGTCCCGGCGATCGTGTCGAGGACCAGCACCGAGCCGGCCTTGCCGTTGGCCAGCTTGGCCATGGTCTGGGCGGCGAGCTTGCCACCCGCGGCGTTGTCGGAGGAGACGGACGACTCCGCGACGCTCGTGTCCTTGAGCGAGGTGTCGACCTCGACGATCTTCGTGCCGCGCGCCTTGACCTGCTGGATCGGCGCGAGCATCGCCGTGTCGTCGGTCGGGGCGATGAGCAGCGCGGCCGGCGGGTTCGCGCCGAGCGCGTTGACGAGCTGGGTCTGCAGGGGCGCGTCGAACTTCTGGGGCGCCTGCGTGGTCAGCTCGTAGCCGAGCTTCTTGGCCTCGGCCTGCGCGCCGCACTGCAGCGAGATGTAGAACGGCTCGGCCTGCACACCCGGGATCAGCGCGAGCTTCTTGGCGTTGGCCGAGTTGGCCTGGCTGCTGCCGCCGCCGGTGTCGCCCACCGTGCCGGAACCGCACGCGGTGAGCAGCGCGGCGGCGGACGCCAGCGCCCCGGCCGCGACGAGCGTCTTGGTCAAGTTCATCGGAAGCACCTCTTTGTACTCGGGGGAACTCGGGAGTCTCGGGTGGTCAGCGGGAGTTGCGCTGGCGACGGCGCCGCTGGTCGAACCAGACGGCCGCGATCAGCACCGCGCCGACCGCGATCATCTGCCAGAAGTCCGGGACGCCGGTGATGTTGAAGCCCTTCTTCAGCACCGCCGGGATGAACACGCCGATCACGGTGCCGAGCACCGAGCCGACACCGCCGAAGAGGCTCGTCCCGCCCATCACCGTGGCCGCGATGGCGTTGAGGTTGTCGCTGGTGTGCCCGGTGATGGTCGTCGAGTTGTAGTAGGCCAGCGACAGGAATCCGGCGAGCCCGGCCAGGACGCCGGTCAGCGTGTACACCTTCATCAGGTGGGCGGTGACGCCGATGCCCGCCCGGCGTGCGCCTTCGGCGTTGGAACCGATGGCGAAGGTGTAGCGGCCGAACTTCGTGGTGTGCAGCAGCCACGCGCCGATCAGCGTGATCACCACGGCGATCAGCACCAGGTTCGGGACGACGCCGAACGACGTGCCGTACCCGAGCTGCTTGTTGAGCACGACCGGGACCGTGCGGACGTCGCTGCCGTTGTTGAGCAGCAGTGACGCGCCGAGGGCCGCGCCCATCGTGCCGAGGGTGACGATCAGCGGCGGGATGCCCGCGACCGCGATGAGGAAGCCGTTGACCAGGCCCCACACCGTCCCGGCCAGGATCGCGACGACCAGCCCGACGATGATCACGCCCCAGCCCGCGCCGGCGGCGTCACCGCCGGACATCGCCTCCATCGTCTTGCCGCTGACCATGCCGGCGAAGATGAGCACCGAGCCCACCGACAGGTCGATGCCGGACGTGATGATCACGAACGTCATGCCGACCGAGAGCACCAGCAGCACGGCCGTCTCGATGAGCAGCAGCTGGAAGTTGTACACCGTCGGGAACGCGTCCGGCGCGAGCACGCTGAACACGATGATCAGCGCCACCAGCACCAGCGCGATCCAGAAGGTGTTGGCGCCGACCAGCCGCTTCCCCAAGGGACGCTTGCCGAAGCCTTCCTCCACAGTGGACTGGATTTCGGTCTTGGTCCCCGGCGCGCTCACGCGGCCTCCTCCTGCACGAGAGCGCCGGTCATCGCGGCGACGAGGTCTTCCAGCTTCGTGTCGGGGCCGGCGAACCGGGCCACGCGCTTGCCGAGCCGGAGCACCTCGACGCGGTCGGCGACCGACAGCACCTCGGGCATGTTGTGGCTGATCAGCACGACGGCGATGCCCTTGTCGCGCACCTTCTTGATGACGTCCAGCACGCGCTCGCGCTGCACGACGCCCAGTGCCGCCGTCGGCTCGTCCATGAACACGACCTTGGACGCCCAGACGACCGAGCGCGCCACCGCGACGCTTTGGCGCTGCCCGCCGGACAGCGAGCCGATCGGGACGTCGGTGCTCTGCAGCGTGACGCCGAGCCGCTGGAACTCCTCGATCGCCCGGCGGCGCATCTCGGCCTTGTCCAGCATGCCGAGCTTGCCGAGGACACCCTTCCGGTGGATTTCGCGGCCCAGGAACAGGTTCGCGGCCGGATCCAGCTCGGGGGCGACGGCCAGGTCCTGGTAGACGGTCTCGATGCCCAGGCGCCGGGCCGTGGTGGGGGAGTCGAAGTGCGCTTCGGCGCCGTCCAGGAGGATCTTCCCCGACGTCGGCTGCTCCGCGCCGGAGAGGCACTTGACCAGGGTGGACTTGCCGGCGCCGTTGTCGCCGATCAGCGCCGTCACCTCACCCGCGCGGGCCTGGAACGACGCGCCGCGCAGTGCCTCGACCGACCCGTAGTGCTTCGTCAGGTCGATCGCGTCCAGCAGGATTTCGCTCATCCGGTCCGCCCTTCGAGGGCCGGCGGGCGGCAGCGGATCACCGTCGCGGTGCCGGACAGTTCGGTCTGGCCCGCGTCGAACGGGACGACGAACGTGTCGCCCTTGGCCAGCGCGTGTTCGCCGCCGTGCTCGGTGCGCAGGGTGCCTTCGCCGTCGAGGACGACCAGCACCGCGAACGACGGGTCGAGTGACAACGTTGTCACGTTGCTCGTCCGAAGCTGCTCCGCTTGGAAGAACCGCTCCGAGCCGGCAGCCAGCAGGTCGACGGTGTCGGCGGTGTCGCCCGCGGTCCGCTTGATGATGGTCTCGAGGCGTTCGGCGTCCCAGCCGGACGTGTCCAGCGCCTCGATCGCGGTGTCGAAACCGAGCCCGAGGTGGCCCTTCTCCGGCGACGCGAGGAAGTCACGCCACTCGATGGTCAGCGAGAAGTCCGTCGGCTGCTGGAGCTCGACGACGAACACGCCCTCGCCGATCGCGTGCGGCAGGCCGGAGGGGATGTAGACGGTGTCGCCCGCGCTCACCGGGATGCTGTTCAACGCTCCCAGCATCGACGGCACGTCCTGCTCCCGCGTCCAATCGGACACGGTCTGCTTGGTGAGCGTTTCCTTGAAGCCGGGGTAGACGCGCGGGTCGTCGCCGTAGGTGCCGACCACGATCCACGCCTCGGTCTTGCCGAAGTGCGAGTCGAAGTGCTGCTTCGCGAACGCGTCGTCCGGGTGGAAGTGCACCGGCAGCCGCTGGCCCGCGTCGAGGAGCTTGACCAGCAGGCCGGTCGACGTCCCGAGCGCCTCGACGTGCTTGGCGCCGAGCCACGCCGACGCGTCGGCCTCGACGGCGTCGCGCAGCCAGGCGCCGTTCGGGAGCCGGGTCAGGCCGTTGGTCTCCTGGCCGAACATGGTGCTGACCGACGCGACCCAGTCCTCCGGGCCGAACTTCTTGTCGGACGAGGCGCCGCGCAGCGCCGCGATGGCGTCGCCCCCGCGGTAGAACTGTGGCGGCTGGTTGGCCGGAAGCCGGATCGGTTCGAGGGTCACGGGGCGACCTCACCGGAACCACGGGCGACGAGATGCACGGGCAGGACTACCTTTCTCGGCGGGGACTGATCTCCTTGGACACGGGCGAAGAGCAGCTCGGCCGCGGCGTGGCCCAGTGCGCTGACGTCGTGGGCGATCACGGTGACGGGCGGGTCCAGCAGGTCCGCCAGCTCGAAGTCGTCGAAGCCGACCATCGCCGGGCGGTAGTCGGCGTGGGCCAGCGCGCGCAGCAGGTGCACGGCGACCCGGTTGTTGCCCGCGATCACGGCGGTCGCGGCGTCCGGCCCGTGGAGCAGGCGCTTCACGGCGTCGCCGATGAACTCCTGCGTCGGGGTGTGCATGGAGACCAGCGACTCGTCGTAGGAGATCCCGTTGCGCACGCAGCCTTCGCGGAACCCGCGCAGGCGCTCGGCCGCGGTGAAGATGTCCGGGCTGTCGCCGAGGAAGGCGATCCGCCGGTGGCCGTGCTTGGCCAGGTGGGTGACGGCTTCGATGGTGCCGCCGAGGTTGTCGACGAGCACGGTGTCGGCGACGATGTCGCCCGCCGGCCGGTCGATGAACACCACGGGCGTGCCCGCGCGCATCTCCGGCACCAGGTAGCCGTGCTGCAGGCCGGCCGGGACGACGAGGATGCCGTCCACCCGTCGCGCGCAGAACTCCAGCACGAGCTCGCGCTCGCGGTCGGAGTTCTCCTCGGACGAGCCGGTGAGCACCTGCCGGCCGAACGACGTCGCGATGCGTTCCACCGCGCGGTTCAGCTCGGAGTAGAAGGGGTTGCCGACGTCCTCGACGATCAGCCCGATGGTCCCGGTGGTCGACCCGCGGCGCAGGTTGCGCGCGCCGAGGTTGCGCCGGAACCCCAGCTGCTCGATGGCCGCCATGACCCGCTCGGCGGTGTCCGGGTGCACCGCCGGTTCGTCGTTGACCACGCGCGAGACGGTCTTGATCGACACGCCCGCCAGCCTGGCCACGTCGCTCATCGTGGCCCGGCGGCTCGCGGTGCGCGTGCTGCCGTCCCGGTCCCGGCCGGGTGGAGACAACGTTGTCATAGTGCACGGGATTGAACGCCACGCTCCCGGTGCTTGTCAACGCCTTGGGTGCGGATTGTGCCGATTCGGCTACCGAAGTTGTAGGTCAGACGGCTGATCAGCTTGTCCGGAAGTGGACAGGTGTTGACAGCTCTCTTGACTGTCTCGTGAGCCGCTGCCCAAGGTGGCCCGGTTCGACCGAGCGCGCGACAAGGTTGTCATTCACCGTCCTGGTCGCGCCGATGAGGTGAGAGGCGATGGCGATGGCGCGAGCGCGCTGGAGAGCCGGTTTAACCTTCCTGAGCTTGGCGGTTGTCGCCGCGGTGGCACCCGCGATGCCTGCCGCGGCGGCTCAGGCGACCGATTTCGCGAAGTGGGTCAACCCCTTCGTCGGCACCCGCCCCGGCGGCGCCGACCACGGCACCGGGGGCGGTGCCGGCAACACGTTCCCGGGTGCGGTGGCGCCGTTCGGCATGGTGCAGTGGAGCCCCGACACGGTGAAGTCCCAGCCCGGCGGGTACTTCTACGACGACAACGCGCTGACCGGGTTCAGCCTGACGCACCTGTCCGGCGCGGGCTGTTCGACCTATCAGGACATTCCGTTCATTCCGTACGTGGGTGAGGTCTCGTCGTCCCCGGCGACCGACCCCGGGCACTACACGTCGAAGTTCTCGCACGCCAACGAGCACGCGACGGCCGGCGCCTACGACGTCACCCTCGACAGCGGCGCGAAGGTCGAGCTCAGCGCGACCCAGCGCACCGGCTCCGCCCGGCTGACCTACCCGGCGGGCGCGTCCTCGACGCTGCTGGTCAACACGTCCGGTTCGGTCAACGGCACCGACGACGCGTCGATCACCATCGGCAAGGACACCATCAGCGGCTGGGCGACCAGCGGCCGCTTCTGCGGCGCGCAGAACAGCTACCGCGTCTACTTCTCGGCCAAGTTCGACACGCCGTTCGAGTCGATCGGCACCTGGAAGAACGGCGCAGTGACGCCCGGCAAGTCCGCCGAAACCGGTGGCGCCAAGGCGAAGGTCGCGCAGCCCAACGGCGTCAACGCCTCGATCGCGCGCCCGGCCAAGGCCAAGCAGCAGGACACCACCGTGTCCGGCCCGGGCAGCGGCGGGTACGTCACCTTCGCGAACCTCAACGGCGCGCAGGTGAACGTCCAGGTCGGACTGTCCTTTGTGTCCGTCGACGGCGCGAAAGCCAACCTCAAGGCGGAAAACACGAAGAAGTCGTTCGACACCGTGGCCGCGGCCGCGCGGAAGGCGTGGAACGACCAGCTCGGCAAGATCGCCGTCACCGGCGGCTCCGACGCCGACCTGACGACGTTCTACACCGCGCTGTACCACTCGCTGATCCAGCCGAACGTCTTCTCCGACGTCGACGGCCAGTACCCGGGCTTCGACGGGCGGATCCACCAGGCCGACAAGGGCCACGCGATGTACACCAACTTCTCCGGCTGGGACATCTACCGCTCGGAAGCCCCGCTCCTGGCGACGATCGACCCGAAGGAGACCTCGGACATCGTCCGGTCGATGATGGCCTACGCCGAGCAGGGCGGGTCGTGGGACCGCTGGACGGTGGCCAACGACTACACCGGCGTGATGAACGGCGACCCCTACCACATCATCGTGTCCAGCGCGTACGCGTTCGGCGCGCGTGACTTCGACGCCCAGAAGGCGTTGCTGCTCATGATCAAGGGCGCCACCCAGCCGACGCAGGGCTACACCGAGCGGCCGGGGCTCGAGGACTACCAGAAGCTCGGTTACGTGCCGGGCGCCGGCGCGGACACGCTCGAGTACACCAGCGCCGACTTCTCCATCGCCGAGTTCGCGAAGCGGCTCGGGGACGGCGCGACGTACACGACGTTCATGAAGCGCGCGCAGAACTGGCAGAACCTCTACAACCCGGGTACCGGTCACCTGCAGCCGCGCAACGCGGACGGCTCGTTCGCCGGCACCTACGACCCCGCCAGCTCGCAGGGCTGGGTCGAGGGCAACGGCGCGCAGTACGAGTGGATGGTGCCCTACGACCTCGGCGGCGTCGTGACGGCGTTCGGCGGGAACACCGCGACCCAGTCCCGGTTGGACACCTTCTTCACCCAGCTGAACGCGGGCACGCAGGAGCCCTACGCCTTCATGGGCAACGAGCCGAACTCCAACGCGCCGTACGTGTATTCGTACGCGGGCGCCCCGGCCAAGACCCAGTCGATCGTGCACCGCTCGATGGACGAGCTGTACAACCCCCGTCCCGAAGGCCTGATCGGCAACGACGACCTCGGCCAGATGTCGGCCTGGTACGTCTGGTCCGCGCTCGGCCTCTACCCGGAAATCCCGGGCCGCGCCGAGACGCTGCTCGTCACCCCGCGCTTCGAGCACGCCGTGCTCACCACCGGTGCGGGCAAGAAGATCACCGTCAACGCGCCGGGCACCGGTGACTACGTGGGCAGCCTGAAGGTCAACGGTGGCGCGGCGTCGAAGGCGTGGCTCCCGGAGTCGCTCATCACCAGCGGCGGCACGCTCGACTACACCCGCTCCGCCACGGCCACTTCGTGGGGCAGCGCCGCGGCCGACGCGCCGCCGTCGTTCCGCGAGCAGGAGAAGCCGAGCCTGTCCTTTGTGGACCCGGCGCGCGCGGTGACCCCCGCGGGGTCGACGTCGCAGGCTTCGGTGGGCGTCCAGGACCTCTCCGGCACGGCCCGGACCTGGACCTACACCGCGGGCAGCGTCGACGGGATCACGCTGACCCCGGCGTCGGGCAGCATCGCCGTGCCGGCGGGCGGCAAGGCGCACGCCGACGTGACGGTGACCGTCCCGGCCGGCCTGGCCGACGGCGCCTGCCGCATCCCGGTGACGTTCTCGGCGCCGGGCGTGGCTTCGACGCAGGCGGTGCTCACGGTGCTGGTCGCGCAGCCGAACAGCTGGCTGGCCACCGTGAACAACGCGGGCATCTCGCCGGACTCCGATTCGTCGTCGGCCAACTTCGACGGCGGCGGCTGGAGCTACTCGGCCGACGCGCTGGCCGCGGCCGGCGCCACCCCGGGCGGCACGGTGACCAGTGACGGCATCAAGTTCACCTGGCCGTCGTTCCCGAAGGGCGACCCCGACAACGTCATCGCCAACGGCCAGACGGTGAACGTCACCGGCACGGGCACCCGGCTCGCGCTGCTCGGCGCCGGTTCGAACGGCAACGCGCAGGGCACGCTGACCATCACCTACACCGATGGCAGCAAGTCGACGGCGACGATCGGGACGTCCGACTGGACGCTCGGGGGCGGCGGCGCCCAGCCGTCGTTCGGCAACCGGATCGTGCTGTCCACGCCGTACCGCAACGCCGCGGGCAGTGACCCGCAGCAGATCCGCACGATGGTGTTCGGCACCGCGCCGATCACCCTCGACGCCGGCAAGACGGTGGCCAGCGTGACGCTGCCGTCGAACGTCAGCGGCGGCGTGCTGCACGTCTTCGCCATCGGCATCGGCTAGCGGTTTGATCGGTCCGTGAAGGCCACCTTGAGGGACTCAGAGTCCCTCAAGGTGGCCTTCACGGCTTTTCGTCGTTTCAGGGAGGAAGCTCGATGAGGAGCAAGGTCCTGGCGAGCGCGTTGACGCTCGCCGTGGTGGCGACGGGGGTGAGTCCTGCCGTCGCGGAAGCGGCCGGCGGGGACGCCCTCGACGCCGTCAACACGTTCATCGGCACGCAGGACGAGGGCAACACGTTCCCCGGCGCGTCGGCGCCGTTCGGGATGACGCAGGTCAGCCCCATCACCTCGCACTACGCCGGTTACCGCTACACCGACACCGCGATCCGCGGGTTCGGCCACTTCTTCCTGTCCGGCGCGGGTTGCTGGGAGCAGGGTGGCCTCGTCTCGACACTGCCGACGACCGGTGAGATCGGGCCCGGCAAGGCGTTCGACACGACCCAGGCGTCCACTTTCGACCAGAAGCTGTACGCGGCGCCGTTCACCCACGACGGCGAGGTCGGCAAGCCCGGCTACTACAAGGTCCACCTGACCGGTTACGGCGGCGTCGACGTCGAGACGACGGCGGCGACCCGGGCGGGTGCCGAGCGGTACACGTTCACGAAACCCGGTGACCACAACGTCTTCGTCAACGTCGGGCAGGCCAACGACAAGGAACCGGTGACGGGCAGCAGCATCCGCGTCGTCGACGACCGGACCGTCGAAGGAACAGTGGAGTCGCAGGCGTTCTGCGGCGGCAAGGCCTACACGACGTACTTCACGACGAAGTTCGACAAGCCGTTCAAGGCGTCCGGCACCTGGTCGCCGACCGGCGGCACGCCCGGCAGCAAGGAGTCGAGCGGCGGCGCGGGCCTGCGTGGCGCGTGGCTGACGTTCGGCGGCGCGGGCCAGGTCACCGCGACCACCGCGATCTCCCAGGTGGACGCGCAGGGCGCGCGGGTCAACCTGGCCGCCGAGCACATCCGGTCGTTCGACGCGGCGAAGGCCGACGCCCAGCGCACCTGGCGGCGTGAACTGTCCAGTGTGGACATCAAGGGCGGCACGACCGACGACCGGACCGTGTTCTACACCTCGCTGTACCACGCGTTGCTGCAGCCGCTGACCGCGAACGACGCGGACGGCCGGTACTACGGCTTCGACAAGCAGGTGCACCGCGCGATCGGCTGGACGTACTACGACTTCTTCTCGCTGTGGGACACCTACCGCACGCAGAACCAGCTCCTGGCGCTGCTGCGGCCGGACCGCGCGAAGGACATCGCGAAGAGCATCCTCGCCATCCACGACCAGGGCGGCTGGCTGCCGCGGTGGGCGTACGCGAGCCAGGAGACGAACACGATGACCGGTGACCCGGTCACGCCGTTCCTGGTGGACCTTTGGCGGTTCGGCGCGTTGTCGGGCAACGAAATGCGCGCCTACCAGGCGTTGCTGCAGAATTCGACGCAGATCCCGCCCGCGTCCTCGCCATTCCAGGGCCGCTCGGGCAACGCGAGCTACCAGCAGGACGGGTTCGTCCAGTACGACCCGGACTTCCCGAAGAAGGGGCAGGACACCGACCCGAACCACGGCGCGTCGGCCACCCTGGAGTACGCGCTCGGTGACTGCTCGCTGTCGATCATGGCGGCGTCGCTCGGCAAGAAGGCCGACGCGGCGGCGCTGGCCGAGAAGGGCCGGACCTACCGGACGCTCTGGGACGAGTCGCAGACCGACCGCGGCTTCACCGGCTTCTTCCGGCCGAAGGTCGCGGGCGGCGCCTGGTTCACGCCCGCCACCGGGCCGTACACGCCGGAGGGCGAGGACGGCTTCCACGAGGGCACGGCGTGGCAGTACCAGTGGCTGGTCCAGCAGGACGTGCCCGGCCTCGTGCGGCGGATGGGCGGCCCGGCGGCGACCGGTCAGCGCCTGGACGACTTCTTCTCCTACGACCACCTGGTGCAGGACCCGGCCAAGACCGTCCGCGAGGACTGGGTGGTCGGGCCCTACAGCTACTACAACGCCTTCCGCTACAACCCGAACAACGAGCCCGACCTGCACTCGCCGTGGATGTACGCGCTCACCGGGCAGCCGGCGAAGACGTCCGGGGTCGTGCGGGCGGCGCACACGCTGTTCACCAACGCGCCCAACGGCGTCACCGGGAACGACGACCTCGGCACGATGTCGGCCTGGTACGTCTTCAGCGCGCTCGGGCTCTACCCGGCCGTCCCGGGGACTGGGAACTTCGTGCTCAACGCGCCGCGGTTCTCCCGCTCGGTGCTGCACCTGGAGAACGGCCGCGACGTCACGATCAAGGCGCCCGGCGCGGACGGCTCGAAGCTCCAGTACGTCTCGGGGCTCGAGGTCGGCTCGAAGCCGAGTGACAAGGTGTACGTCGGCTTCGAACAGCTGAAGCGTGGCACCACGCTCGACTTCGGCATCACGGAGGACGCCGCGAAGACGACGTGGGCGACGTGGGCGTCGTCGGCACCGACTTCACCCTGCGGAAAGTAGACAACCGACGCTCACGGCCGTGGTTCAGACCACAGTGGACCACGGTCGTGAGCATCGTCACGGGCCCCGGTGTTCCCGTGAGGGCCATCACGCCTCACACTGGTATCAGCACGTCCGACAGCGCCGTTGACGTCCACAGGCAGTCCGCCTTGGACGGTGTGTCGGGCGTTTTCTCATGTCACGACCAAAGTGGTGAGACCCCACAGGAGGAAGAAGTGTCCAGCAAGGCCGCTCTAGTGTTCCGCGTGGCCGCAGTTGCCGAAGCCCTTTCCTGGGCCGCGCTGCTTGTCGGGATGTTCCTCAAGTACGTCGTGCACTCCTCCGGTGAGGGCGGCGTGCCCGTCATCGGCATGGTGCACGGCGTGATCTTCGTCCTCTACGTGGTCGTCTCCCTGTCCGTGGCGAAGCCGCTCGGCTGGCGTCCGAAGACGCTGGTCCTGGCGCTGCTCGCGAGCATCCCGCCGCTGTTCACCTGGCTGTTCGAGAAGTGGGCGCTGCGCAACGGCAAGCTCGACGGCCCGCAGCGGCTGTCCCACGGTGGTGTCGGCCTGTTCCAGGTGCAGGAACCCGTCGCCGCCTGATCCCGGTATGTGAGAAAGGCCCGCACTTCGGTGCGGGCCTTTCTGCTGTCGGGCGCGGTTGCTATTCGGTGAAGTCGCCGGTGGCGCGGCGCACCTTCGTCAGCAGGTCGGTCAGCTGCTCGGTCTGCCGTTCGGTCAGCCCGCTCAGCCCGAAGTCGATCTCGGTGACCGCCACGGTCGCGGTCTCGCGGCGCTTGCGGCCCTCGTCGGTGATCTCGACGAGCGTCGTGCGGCGGTCGGTCGGGTGCGGGACCCGCTTCACGAGCCCGTCGCGCTCCAGCCGGTCGACTATGTTGGTGACACTGGTGGGGTGCAGCTGGAGCCGCTCGCCCATCACCCGCATCGGCAGGCTGGCGCTGCGGGCGAAGGTGAGCAGCACCAGTGCTTCGTACCGGGCGAAGGTCAGGCCGTGCGGCTTGAGCGCGCCGTCCACCGCGGACTGGATGATCTGCTGGACCCGCATCACGCCGGTGACCGCGGCCATGGTGCCGGAGGGCCCGATCCGGGCCTCCCAGAGCTGTGCCGCGCGGGCGATCGGGTCGAACGGCAGCGGACGGTTCATGACACGCGAAGTTACCAGCGGGTACCGGCGAGTGTCGCACGACCGGCGGAAAGAGCAACGAAGAAGGGACTTCCGAGCATGATCGTCGCGTTCAGTGTCAGCCCGTCCGGCGGGGAGCCCGACGGCGGAGTCAGCGAGGCCGTCGCCCGCGCGGTGAAGGTGGTCCGCGAGTCCGGGCTGCCCAACTCGACCAACGCCATGTTCACCAACGTGGAGGGCGAGTGGGACGAGGTGATGGACGTCGTCAAGCGCGCGGTCGAAGCGGCGGGGGAGGGCTCGGCGCGCGTCGGGCTCGTCCTCAAGGCCGACATCCGGCCCGGCTTCGCCGACCAGCTCGAGGCCAAGGTGGACCGGATCGAAGCCCACCTGCGCGAGTCCTGAGGCGACCGGCTAGGGCAGCGGCGGGGTGAAGGCCACGGTCCAGCGGCCTTCTTCGGTCGTCACCGTCAGCGGGTAGCTGAACGGCCGGCCGTCGGCGAGGACGCCGTCGACCGTCGCGCGGGTCGGGTCCCGGTCGTCCGGGGCCAGCCGGACCGTGACGGCGTGGACGCCGTTGCCGGCCAGCACCGCGACGTAGTCCTTGGCGAAGTCGTCCGCGCCGGAACCGGGGTAGTCGAGCAGGCCGGCCAGCGCGTCGGCGTCGTGCTCGGCGAGCGCCGTGGTGAGCTGCTCGCGCAGCTCGGCGGGGGAGGCCGCGCCCGGGTCCGGTTCGTGCACGATCAGCAGCGTCACCGCGCCGATCCAGGCGACGGCGGCGGCGACGGACAGTCCCACTTTGATGTCACGCCGGATGTGCACCCGCCGAGCGTGCCGCAGGTGGGCGTTCCTGCCAAGCGGACGGGCCGGGCCACCCGGTGAAACGCTCCGGCGCGCGTGCCAGGATGGAAGCGTGACACAACCACGCGGATCTGCAGCGAAGTCAGCGGCCCTGTCCGCCGCCCTGTCCGGCGCGGTCGACCTGTCCGCGCTCAAGGCCCGCGCCGAAACGGCGCGCCCGCAGCCGGCCACGCCCGCCGGCCCGGCCGGCCCCGGCGGCGAGGGCCCGCCGCCGCGCGCCCCGTCCTCGTCCGAGGCCGTGATCGATGTCACCGAGGCCACCTTCCAGACCGAGGTCGTGGAGCGGTCGCTGCACCAGCTGGTGATCGTCGACCTGTGGGCCGAGTGGTGCGGCCCGTGCAAGCAGCTGTCCCCGGTGCTGGAGCGGATGGCGGGCGAGTCCGGTGGCGCCTGGGTCGTCGCGAAGGTCGACGTCGACGCCAACCCGAGGATCGCGCAGCTGTTCGGCGCGCAGTCGATCCCGACGATCGTCGCCATCGGCGGCGGCCAGCCGGTCGACGCGTTCTCCGGCGCGCTGCCCGAGCCCGAGATCCGCAAGTGGATCAACGCCCTGCTCGACGCCCTGCGCGACAAGCTCCCGGCGATCCGCGAGGCGGAGGCGGGTGGCGCCGGCCCGGTGGAGGAGCCCGAGGACCCGCGCTTCACCGAGGCGGAGGAGGCCTTCGAGCGGGGCGACTTCGCCGCCGCGCAGACTGCTTACGAGCGCATCCTGGACGTCGAACCGGCCAACGAGCTGGCGAAGAACGCCCTGGCCCAGGTCAAGTTCACCGCCCGCGCGGAGGCCGCGGACCCGTCGGCGCGCACGAAGGCCGACGCCGATCCGTCGGACCTGGACGCCCAGCTCGCGGCGGCCGACCTGGACATCGCGGAGAACGACGTCGAGGCGGGCTTCAAGCGCCTGATCGATGTGGTCCGCCGCACGGCTGGTGATGACCGCAACAAGGCGCGGGAGCACCTGGTGGCGTTGTTCGATCTTTTTGACCCGGCTGACGATCGGGTCATGAAGGCGCGGCGGGATCTGGCTTCCGCCCTGTTCTGAGCTGGTGTCGTGAGGGCACCTTCATGGACTTAAGAGCCATGGGGGTGCCCTCATGGCATTCGGGCACCACGCGAAAAGCCCCCACCTCGGTGGGGGATTTTTTCGTTGATGGCAGGCGCGAGTGGACCGTTCGTGCCGCGGTGAGCACGAGTGGACCGTTGGTGTCATGGGGGCGCGAGGGGACCGTTCGTGCGGAGGAGCGAGTGGGCCGTTGGTGCCGCGCGGGGCGCGCCCGGCCCGTTGGTGCCGCGTGGGGCACGAGTGGACCGTTCGTGCCGCGGTGAGCACGAGTGGACCGTTCGTGCGGGCCGCGCGGTTGGACCGTTCGTGCTGCTACGGGCACGAGTGGACCGTTGGTGCCGGCGAGCGAGGGCGCGAGTGGACCGTTCGCGCCGTGGCGCGCGCGAGTGGACCGTTCGCACCGAAACCGACCGACCAAGCCCCCGGACACAAAAGGCCCCCACCTCGCGAGTGGGGGCCTTCAGCGATGAAGCTCAGCCGTACTGCTTCGAGCAGACTGACGACCCCTCGAGATACCCACGACGCAGCGACTCCACCCGGTCGAAACCGCTGTCCGGGCGCTTGCCGTTGACGTCTGCGGACACCAGGCTCTCCGGCTGCAGCAGGTCCGCGATCGCCTCGTCCAGGTCACCCGCCGACAGCCGCAGGTCACCAGGCCGGTTCGTGAACGCCGCCCACGCGCCCACCAGGCACGACGTCCGCAACCCCGCGTTCGGGTTGTCGATCGACGCCCCCACGCCCTTCTGGATGCCCAGCGCGTACCGCGACGCCACCTCCGCGAAGGCCGCGAAGTCGCCCATGCCGCCCGGGTCCTCGCCCTTCATCTCGGCGTCGCGGTCGATCGGCTGGGCCAGCTCGGACAGCTTGGCGAGGTCGATGCTCACCGTGTTGTCGCCCGGGCAGTAGGACGCCGGGGCCGTGGTGTTGCAACTGCCGCCGTCGTTGATCTCCGGGGCGGCCACGCCCGCGCCCTTGAACGCCTCGTCCAGGCTCTTCTTCAGCAGCTCGACGGCCTGGGCGTTGAACTTCGCGTCACCCTTGCCGGTGTCGCCCTTGTCGAACGGGCGCTCGGTGAGCCGGGCCTTGACGTTCTCCGTGTTCATCGCCGCGCACTCCTTCGGGCCCTTCTCGAACCCGGCCTGGAACGCGAACGTGCGGTCGAACGCCGTGCCGTGCGCGCCGCGGTCGGCGGCGCTGGTGCCCGCCTGGTCGCGGATCAGGAACATCGACGCCATCACCTGGTTGAGGCCTTCGGACGTCGACACCTGGTAGTACTTGCTCTTGTCCTCGGCGACCCAGCGGAAGTAACCGCCGGCGAAGCAGTCGGCCTGCTGCTCCTTCACGACGGTCGGGGTGCTTTTGGTGATCCCGGCCTTGTCGCCGAGCCGGTACTGGACGGCGTGGCCGAACTCGTGCGCGAGCACGACGACGACCGACATCGGGCCGAACCGCTTGCGCAGCATCGGCAGCAGCACCCCGCGGTCCCACGCCACCGAGTCGTCGGTCGGGCAGTAGAACGCGTTCACGAGCTTCTTCACGCTGCCGCAGCCGGTCTGCTCGGTGTCGGTCTGCGCGTCGTAGGACAGCAGCGACTTCACCGGCTCGAACCGCACGCCGAAGTCCGACTGCAGCATCTGGCCCCAGTACGTCTGGACGTCGTCGATCGCGGCGGTGGCGAGCTTGTCGTCCTCGCCGCCGTCGGCGTTGCGGACGTCGAGGCCCGGGGTCGGCGCGTCCGGCTTGAGCCCGCTCTCGAAGTGCGTCACCGGCAGCCCGGCGACCGAGCCGGCGCCGGTGTCCGCGACCGGCCCGGAGCCACCGCTCTTGCCACTGCACCCGCTCACGGCGACCGCCGCGACGGCGAGCAGGGCGACCAGCCCGCGTCCCCCTCGGATCATCTTCACGTGCTCCACTCCCGACCTGCGCGTACCCGACGGCCAGGACCATACCCAGGGCTTACGGGGCGTGTGCGCGTAATCCCCGAAGTACTCCCCGCGCAGCGCGGGCGGCGGCCCGATATCGTCGCTGTCCATGCGTGCAGTCCGCCGGTTCACCGTCCGCGCCAGCCTGCCGGAGTCGCTGTCGGGACTCGGTGCGCTCGCCACCAACCTGCGCTGGACGTGGCATCCGCCGACGCGCGACCTCTTCGCGTCGATGGACGCCGAGCTGTTCAACGCCGTCCGCGACCCGCTGCGGATGCTCACCGCGCTGCCGCCGGCCCGGCTCGACGAGCTCGCGGTCGACGCCGACTTCCTCGAACGCGCCCGCGTCGCCGCCGCCGACCTGGAGAACTACCTGTCGGAGCCGCGCTGGTACCAGCAGCGTGACGACGCCGACCTGCCGCCCGCGGTCGCCTACTTCTCGATGGAGTTCGGTGTCACCGAAGCCCTGCCGAACTACTCCGGCGGCCTCGGCGTGCTCGCCGGCGACCACCTCAAGGCCGCGTCCGACCTGGGCGTGCCGATGGTCGGCGTCGGGCTGCTCTACCGCAACGGCTACTTCCGGCAGTCGCTGTCGCTCGACGGCTGGCAGGTCGAGCACTACCCGGTGATCGACCCGAACGCCTTCCCGCTGGAGCTGCTGACCGTCGGCGGGCGGCCGGTGCTGATCGGCGTCGCGATGCCGGGCGGGCGCGAGCTGTGCGCGCAGATCTGGCAGGCCCGCGTCGGGCGGGTGCCGCTGCTGCTGCTCGACACCGACACCGAGGCCAACGACGAAGACCTGCGCGGCGTCACCGACCGGCTCTACGGCGGCGACGCCGACCACCGGCTGCGGCAGGAGATCCTCGCCGGGATCGGCGGTTTCCGCGCCGTCCGCAAGTACTGCGAGATCACCGGCCACCCGCAGCCGATGGTGTTCCACACCAACGAGGGCCACGCCGGGTTCCTCGGGCTGGAGCGGGCCCGCGAGATCGTGCAGGCCGACGGCCTCGCGTTCGACGAGGCCATGCCGGCGGTCCGCGCCGGGACGCTGTTCACCACGCACACCCCGGTCAGCGCGGGCATCGACCGGTTCCCGGTGGACCTGGTGCAGCGCTACTTCAGCGACGGTCGCCTGGTGCCCGACATCGACCCGCGGCGCGTGCTCGCGCTCGGTGCCGAGGACAACCCCGGCCTGTTCAACATGGCGCACATGGGCCTGCGGCTGGCGCAGCGCGCGAACGGCGTCTCCCAGCTGCACGGACGCGTCACGCGCAAGATGTTCTCCCGGCTGTGGCCCGGGTTCGACCACGACGAGGTGCCGATCTCCTCGGTGACCAACGGCGTCCACGGCCCGACGTGGGTGGCGCGCGAGCTGAGCACGCTGCTCGGCCGCGAGTGGGGCCTCGACACCGGCGAAGGGCCGCTGCGCGACGGCGTTTCGGACGCCCAGCTGTGGGCGCTGCGGCGCGAGCTGCGCGAGAAGCTGGTGTTCGAGGTGCGGCGCCGGGTGCGCGCGGCGTGGCTGCAGCGCGGCGCGTCCCCGCTGGAGCTGGGCTGGGTGGACTCGGTGTTCGACCCGGACGTGCTGACCGTCGGGTTCGCCCGCCGCGTCCCGACGTACAAGCGGCTCACGCTGATGCTGCGCGACCCGGACCGGCTGCGCACGCTCCTGCTCGACGAACGGCGGCCGATCCAGGTCGTCGTCGCCGGGAAGTCGCACCCGGCCGACGAGAACGGCAAGCAGCTGATCCAGCAGATCGTCCGGTTCGTCGACGGCGCGGACGTGCGGCACCGGATCGTCTTCCTGCCGGACTACGACATGTCGATGGCCCGGTACCTCTACCGCGGTTGCGACGTCTGGCTGAACAACCCGGTGCGGCCGCTGGAGGCGTGCGGGACGTCGGGGATGAAGTCGGCGCTCAACGGCGGCCTCAACCTGTCGATCCGCGACGGCTGGTGGGACGAGTGCTACGACGGCAGCAACGGCTGGGCCATCCCGACCGCCGACGGCGTCGCCGACCCGCTGCGCCGCGACGACCTCGAGGCCGCGGCCCTCTACGACCTGCTCGGCCAGCAGATCGCGCCGCTGTTCTACGACGGCGACGCGGGCGGCGTCCCGGCCGGCTGGCTGTCGATGGTGTGGCACACGCTGGAGACGCTCGGCCCCCGGGTCCAGGCGTCACGGATGGTCCGCGAGTACGTCGACAACGGCTACCTGCCCGCGTCCCGGACGGTTGCGGCGGCCACCGGTGACGGCTACCGCGGCGCGCTGTCGCTGGCGGACTACCGCACGAAGCTCGAGGTGTCGTGGCCGCGGGTGCGGATCTTCGACTCGGAGCTGCAGATCGAGGCGGCCGAGCCGCTGGTGGTCGGCACCGAGGTGACGATCCGCGCGCGCATCGACCTGGCCGGCCTCGATCCGTCCGAAGTGGACATCCAGGCGGTGGTCGGCCGGGTGGGCGACGACGACGAGCTGCGCGACCCGGTCACGGTCCCGATGACCGGCGACGGCATCGGCGCGTTCGCGGCCCGGCTGAAGCTGCCGCAACCGGGGGCGATCGGGTACACGGTGCGTGTGCTGCCGAAGCACGGCCTGCTGGCGACCCCGGCCGAACTGGCTCGGGTCGTCCTCGCCTGACGAAAGCCGTGAAGGCCTCCTTCCCGGCCATAAGAGCCGGGAAGGAGGCCTTCACGGCTTTGCGCCCACGCTCGCCGCACCGGCCGGAAGCCGGGTCTGACCTGGAGTTGCTCCAGCTCGGCCCCCGAAAACCACACCGCGCGCAGCCGCTGCCCGCGTTAGGTTGGGGGCATGCGCTTCGGACTCTTCGTCCCGCAGGGCTGGCGGCTGGACCTGGCCGGCATCGACCCCGCGGACCACTGGAAGACCATGCTCGGCCTCGCGAAGCACGCGGAGGCCGGGCCCTTCGAATCGATCTGGGTCTACGACCACTTCCACACCGTGCCGGTGCCGACGGAGGAGGCCACGCACGAGGCGTGGTCGCTGATCTCGGCCTTCGCCGCCGCGACCGACACCATCCGGCTCGGGCAGATGTGCACCTGCATGGGCTACCGCAACCCCGCCTACCTGGCGAAGGTCGCCGCGACCGCGGACACCATCGCCGGCGGCCGCGTCGAGATGGGCATCGGCGCCGGCTGGTACGAGCACGAGTGGCGGGCCTACGGCTACGGCTTCCCGGGTGCCGGCGAGCGGCTCGGTCAGCTCGACGAGGGCGTGCAGATCATGCGGGACCTCTGGACCACCGGAACGTCCACACTGGACGGCAAGCACTACCGGACGGACGGCGCGATCCTGCGCCCGTTGCCGCCGCAGGAAGGCGGGATCCCGCTGTGGATCGCCGGTGGCGGTGAGAAGAAGACGCTGCGGATCGCGGCGAAGTACGCGAAGTACACCAACTTCGCCGGCGACCCGGAGACGTTCACCCGCAAGTCGGACATCCTCGCGCAGCACTGCAAGGACGTCGGCACCGACTACGACGCGATCGTGCGCTCGGTCAACCACAACGTCGTGCTCGGGGAGACCGAGAAGGACGTCCAGGACAAGCTGGCCTGGCTGAAGTCCCACCTCGGCAAGTACGCCCCGGCCGACGCCGCCGAACGCTGGCACGGCAACTTCGTGAACAGCCCGACCACCGGCACGCCGGAGCAGGTCACCGAGAAGCTCGCCGAGATGGGGGCGCTCGGCATGTCCTACGCGATCTTCAACTTCCCCGAAGCCGCGTACGACCGCGCCGGCATCGACCTGTTCACCTCGCAGGTCGCGCCCGCGCTGGCCTGACCGACGAACCTAGGGAATCGCCGGGCTTCCGCCGGTCTGCACGGGCAGGCCGGCGGACGCCCAGGCCCGGAAGCCGCCGTCGAGGTCCGTCGCGCGCGGCAGGCCCAGCCGTTGCAGGTCGGCCGCCGCCAGGCTCGACGAGTAACCCTCGTTGCACAGCACGATCACCGTCGAGTCCGGCGTCACCGCGGGCAGCCGCCACTCGCTGTCCGGGGCCAGCCGCCACTCCAGGTGGATTCGCTCGACGATCACCGCGCCGGGGATTTCGCCCTCGGCCTCCCGGTTCGCGTGCGGCCGGATGTCGACGAGCAGCGCACCCGCCTCCTGCAGCTCGCGGGCCCGGGCCGGGGTGACCCGGTCCAGGCCGGACCGGGCCTTCTCCAGGAACGAGTCGATGGCGCTCATCGCCCGACGATAGCGGGCAGCGGCGGGATTTCGGCCGGGACGTCGGCGAGCGTCGCGTACTCCCGGGTCGGCACCAGCGGCGGCGAGTACGCGTGGACCGTCGCCGCCGGCGTGTCGCCGATGCCGGTGACCTGGTGCGCGCGCCCGGCGCCGAAGCCGAGGCCCTCGCCCGCGACGTGCGTGCGGCGCCGGACCGGGCCGCCGGGGTAGCGGTACTCCTCGCCGACCTCGCCCTGCAGCACGGTGAACGAGCCGGACGCGCCGCCGTGGTCGTGCGGCTTCGTCTGCTGGCCGGGCAGCCACGACAGCAGCCACAGCTCGACGCCGTCGGTCAGGGCCAGCCGGGCCCACCAGCGGTGGTCCTCGTCGAACCGCAGGATGCCCCGCAGGCCGGCGGTCAGCTCGGTGGTCACGGTGGCGGTCAGCTCCGCCAGCTCACGCGGCGTCCAGAGCAGCCGCGACGGGTGCAGCAGCTCGGGCAGCAGCGGGTCGGTCAGCTGCGGGTGGATTTCGACGGCGGGACGGACGATCGAAGTGGTCAACGCGGGTGCTCCTCGGACGCGAAGTGATCGGGACGCGGGGGCAGCACGGCACCGGCCGTACGCGTCCGGAGGAGGACGCGACGGGTCAGCGGAGCCGTGCCGGGGTACACCCGGCGGAAGCGACGAGAAGCAGGTCGATCGCGCGGCGGCGCCAGAACGAGCCCCGGGTGACCGGGGGCACGGGCGCGGCTGCCGACATGCTGCCGATCCTGCCACAACGGCGCGGCGACCTACACTTCCGGACTGCGCCGTTCCACGTCGTGGACGTCTCCGACCTGCCGGTTCGCCGTCTCACCCGGGCGGGTGCGCACGCGCGCGCGACGGCAGACAGAATGGGGTTCGTGAGCGAGCCGATCCAGCCCAGCGAACTTGACGACCTCGTGGTCCGGATGGCCGGTGTCGGCGTCCGCCGCGGGACCAACGACCTCCTCGCCGGCCTCGACTGGAACGTCGAACTGGACGAACGCTGGGTGGTGCTCGGCCCGAACGGCGCGGGCAAGACCACCCTGCTGCGCCTGGCCGCGGCCGAGCTGCACCCGAGCACCGGCGAGCTCGACCTGCTCGGCGAGCGCATCGGCAAGGTCAACATCTTCGAGCTGCGCCCCCGCATCGGCTTCACCTCCGCCGCGATCGCCCAGCGCGTCCCGGGCGACGAGCTGGTGAAGGACGTCGTGGTGAGCGCCGGCTACGCGGTCGTCGGTCGCTGGCGCGAGGAGTACGACAAGCTCGACACCGAGCGCGCGACCGAGCTGCTGGGCGCGATGGGCATCGGGCACCTCGCCGACCGCACGTTCGGCACGCTGTCCGAAGGCGAGCGCAAGCGGGCCCTGATCGCCCGGTCGCTGATGACCGACCCCGAGATGCTGCTGCTCGACGAGCCCGCGGCCGGGCTGGACCTCGGCGGCCGCGAGGACCTCGTCGCGCGGCTGTCCGCGCTGGCCCTCGACCCGGACGCGCCGGCCATGGTGCTCGTCACCCACCACGTGGAGGAGATCCCGCCGGGGTTCACCCACGCGCTGCTTCTCCGCGACGGTCACGCGGTCGTGTCCGGCCTCGTCGACGACGTCGTGACCAGCGAGAACCTCTCCAAGACGTTCGACCAGGACCTGGTTCTCGAACGCTCCGGAGATCGCTTCTTCGCCCGTCGTCGCTAAGCTGACGCTTACCGGCCGGTAGCCTGCTGGCAGTTGGTCAACGAGGAGGTTGGGCGTGGGAGAGTTCGTATCGCTGGAGGTCAAGGACGGGGTCGGCACGATCCGGCTCGACCGGCCGCCGGTCAACGCCCTGAACGCCCAGGTCACCGCCGAACTGGCGGAGCTGGCCAAAGAGGTTTCCGAGCGTGACGACGTCCGCGCGGTGATCCTCTACGGCGGTGAGAAGACCTTCGCCGGCGGCGCGGACATCAAGGAGATGGCCACCCGCACCTACCCGGAGATCGCGAAGTTCGGCGCCACCCTCACCGGGACGCTCGCCGCGATCGCGAACATCCCGAAGCCGGTCGTCGCCGCGATCACCGGGTACGCCCTCGGCGGCGGCCTCGAGCTCGCGCTGACCGCGGACCGCCGGGTCGCCGGCGACAACGTGAAGGTCGGCCAGCCGGAGATCCAGCTCGGTGTCATCCCCGGCGCGGGCGGCACCCAGCGCCTGGCCCGGCTGATCGGGCCGAGCAAGACCAAGGACATCGTCTTCACCGGCCGGTTCGTCAAGGCCGAAGAGGCGCTGGCGCTGGGGATCGTCGACGAGGTCGTCGCCCCTGACGACGTCTACGCCACCGCCCACCAGTGGGCGTCCCGGTTCGTCAACGGGCCGGCCGTCGCGCTGCGCGCGGCCAAGGCGGCGATCGACGGCGGCCTCGACACCGACCTCGCGAACGGGCTCAAGCTCGAATCGCACCTGTTCGCCGCGCTCTGGGCGACCGAAGACCAGAAGAACGGCATGAAGTCGTTCATCGAGAACGGCCCCGGCAAGGCCACTTTCGAAGGGAAATGACGCCTTGACCGACGTGAACGACCCGGCCCCGCACCCGCACGCCACCGCGGAAGAGGTCCAGGCCGCCTGGGCCGACCCGAAGCTCGCGAACGTGCTGTACCACGACTGGGAAGCCGGCACCTACGACGAGAAGTGGTCCATCTCCTACGACGAGCGCTGCATCTCGTACGCGACGGACGTGTTCAACGCCGTCGCCGGTGATGACGGCCAGCCGTACCAGCACGCGATGGAACTGGGCAGCGGCACCGGTTTCTTCCTGTTGAACCTGATGCAGGGCGGCGTCGCCAAGAAGGGCTCGGTCACCGACCTCTCGCCCGGCATGGTGCAGGTCGCGCTGCGCAACGCCGAGAGCCTCGGCCTCGACGTCGACGGCCGGGTCGCCGACGCCGAGCGGATCCCGTACGAGGACAACACGTTCGACCTGGTCGTCGGGCACGCGGTGCTGCACCACATCCCGGACGTCCAGGCGGCGTTCCGCGAGGTGCTGCGCGTGCTCAAGCCGGGCGGCCGGTTCGTGTTCGCCGGTGAGCCGACCAAGATCGGCGACTTCTACGCCCGCAAGCTCGGCCAGTTCACCTGGTTCCTGACCACCCGGGTGACGAAGCTGCCCGCGCTGAGCGGCTGGCGGCGTCCGCAGGAGGAGCTCGACGAGTCCTCGCGCGCCGCCGCCCTCGAAGCGGTCGTGGACATCCACACCTTCGACCCGTCGGAGCTGGAGACGATGGCTCGCGGCGCCGGCGCCCAGGACGTCCGCGCGGTGACCGAGGAGTTCGCCGCGGCGCTGGCCGGCTGGCCGATCCGGACGTTCGAAGCCGCGGTGCCGCAGGAGAAGCTGACCGTCCGCTGGCGGCTGTTCGCCTACAAGCTGTGGCTGCGGCTGTCCGCTGTGGACAAGAACCTGCTGGCGAAGGTGCTGCCGCGCGAGCTGTTCTACAACGTGATGATCACCGGGACCAAGCGGCCGTCCTGAGTGGCCTATTCGTTCACCCTCGGCGACGTCGCCCACCTGCGCTCCGGCGCGGGTGAGGCGGCGCTCGCCGAGGTCGCGGCGCGGCCGCTGACCGACCACATCGCCGACGTCGCCGCCGTGCGCCGCATCGTCGGTGAAGAACGCGCGGCCGCGGTGCTGGAAACCGTGCTGCTGCGCCGGAAAGCCGCCGGGAAGCTGTCCGGCGTGGACTGGCTGTTCACCTCGGACGCCCTTCAGCAGGCGAGTGCTTCCGTGGTCGCGCGGCACCGGGCTCGGCGCCTGGCCGGTCTCGACGTCCACGACGTCACCTGCTCGGTCGGGGCCGACCTGGTCGAGATCGCCCGGGTCGCCAAGCGTGCGCTCGGGTCCGATGTGGACCCGGTGCGGCTGGCGATGGCCCGGCACAACGGCGCTTCCGCGGGTGTCTCGTTCGGGCTCGCGCGAGCCGACGCGCTGCGGCCGGTGAGCCGCGACGCCGTCGTCGTCGCGGATCCGGCTCGCCGTGACTCCGCGGGACGCCGGGCCTGGAAGCCCGCCGACTTCACGCCGCCGCTCGACGGCCTGGTCGAGGCGTACCCGGGCCGTCCGCTGTCCGTGAAGTGCGCGCCAGGGCTCGATTTCGCGATCGCGCCGTGGGCGGACGAGGTCGAGCTGGTGTCCCTCGACGGCCAGGTGCGCGAGTCCTGCCTGTGGCGCGGCCTCGGCACGGGCGTCACCCGGCGGGCGAGCGTGCTGCGCTCGGACGGAACACAGTGGACGGTCACCGACGCCGAACCGGACGACCTGCCGGCGCGGGCGCCGGGGGAGTGGATCGTCGACCCGGACGGTGCCGTCGTGCGGGCCGGGCTGGTCCGCCACTACGCGGCGCGGCACGGGTTGTGGCAGCTGGACGAGCGCATCGCCTACCTGACCGGGGACACGCCGCCACCGGGGGTGCGGGCGTTCCGCGTGCTGGAGCAGGGCCCGTACAGCGAAAAGGCGCTGAAGGCCGTCCTCAAGCGACACGACGTCGGGCGGCTGGAGATCCTGATCCGCGGCCTGGACGTCGATCCGGACGCGTTGCGTCGCAGGCTCAAACCACGCGGTTCGGCGGAAGCTTCCGTGGTGTTGACGCGGATCGGCCGCGCGCCGGTGGCTTTCGTGTGCCGCGCCGAGCGCGTCTAGGTGAACAGGAACCAACGTAGGGTGGAACTCCGGGTGAACGTGACGTAGGTTCCCTCCGTCGTCAAGTCTGCACTGGAGGGTCGCCCGTGTCCGGAAAATGGTCAGGTCTCGTCAAGCTCGCCGCCGCCGCGGCGATCGGTGCCACCGTCGCTTCGGGGGCCACCGCGCTGGCCGGCTCGGACGACGCCACCGCCGCCCGCGCCAAGGAGCCGGCCAACATCGGCCAGGTCAAGAACGACGTCAAGGCCTACTACGGCGACTACCTCGACGCCGCGGGCAAGCACCACTACTCCGACACGAGCCGGTTCGTGAAGGACACCAAGAACGTCGTCGCCGACGCGAAGCGCTACCTGCAGCAGCAGCTGGGCCGGGTGAAGAACCCGGCGATCGTGCTGGACGTCGACGACACCTCCGAGGTCACCTACGGCTGGGAGGCCGACAACGACTTCGGCTTCGACCCGGTCAAGCAGCAGCAGGCCATCGACAACGGCACCTTCGTGGTGAACAAGCCGGTGCTGGAGCTGAGCAACTGGGCCGCCCAGCACGGCGTGAAGGTGTACTTCCTGACCGGCCGCAACGAGCTGCAGGGACCGCAGTCGCTGAAGAACCTCGCCAACGAGGGTTACCCGGCGCCGACGGCTGCGTTCTTCAAGCCGAAGGTGACCGCGCCGGACTACCTGCCGTGCGGCCTGACCTGCAACACCGTCCAGTACAAGTCCGGCACGCGGGCGCACATCGAGGCGACCGGCGCGAAGATCGTGCTGAACGTCGGTGACCAGTTCAGCGACCTCGAAGGCGGCTACGGGCTGCGTCCGGTCAAGCTGCCGAACCCGATGTACTACCTGCCCTGACCCGGAATAACCACCGGGTCCCGGGTGCTGCTCCCAGTACGCGACTTTTCGAGGAGCTGACATGCCGGAGAAGAAGGTGCTGGTCCCGGGCCCGGACCACCCGATCACCGTCGAGCCGACCAAGGCCCGCGTGGTGGTCAAGGCGGGCGGGCGCGTGGTGGCCGACAGCCGCAACGCGCTGACGCTGCAGGAGTCGAACTACCCGGCGGCGCAGTACATCCCGCGGGAGGACGTCGACTTCAGCGTGCTGGAGCGGACCGACCACGAGACGTACTGCCCGTACAAGGGCGACAGCAGCTACTACAGCCTGAACGTCGGTGACGTGCAGGCGGAGAACGCGATCTGGACGTACGAGAAGCCGTACGACGCGGTCGCGCCGATCAAGGACCACGTCGCGTTCTACCCGAACGTCGTGGACTCGATCGAGCTGATCGAGGACTGAGCTGGACCTCGACCTGCTGCGCACGTTCCTCGCGGTCCACCGCGCGGGCTCGCTGACCGGTGCGGCACCGTCGCTGGGCTTGTCCCAGCCGACGGTGACCGCGCAGGTCAGGGCCCTCGAGGAGCACCTCGGGCAGCAGCTGTTCGTCCGGCGCGCGCGTGGCGTGACGCCGACCTCGGTGGCCGACGAACTGGCGGCCCGCGTCGCCCCGCACGTCGACGCCCTGGCCGCGGTGGCGGTCGGTGACGACCCGTTCGCGGCGCCGGTGCACCTGGCCGGGCCCGCCGAATTGACGACGCTGCGGGTCCTGCCCGCACTGGCCGGCCTGGTCGTGTCCGGGCTGAAGCTGCGGGTGACGTTCGGCCTGGCCGACGAGCTGCTGGCGGGTCTCTCCCAGCGCCGGTTCGACCTGGTCGTCTCGACGATCCGCCCGCGTGGCCGTGGCTTCACGGCGACCCCGCTGACCGACGAGGAGTTCGTCCTGGTCGGCCCGCAGGGCTTTTCCGGCGACCCTCGTACCGCGCCGCTGGTGGCGTACGCCGAGGACCTGCCGATCATCCGCCGTTACTGGCGTTCGGTGCTGGGCGTACGCCCGCCGCCCGGGCCCGCGGTGGTCGTCCCGGACCTGCGAGGCGTGCTGGCGTGCGTGCTCGCGGGCTTCGGCGTCAGCGTGCTGCCGCGCTACCTGTGCGCGGCCGAGCTGACGTCGGGTGCGCTGGTCGCCCTTCTGGACCCGGCGGAGCCCCCGATCAACACGTTGTTCGTGGTGACGAGGACCGAGCCGTGCCGGGCGGGGCCCGCGGCGGTGCGGGACGCACTGCTCGCGGACGCCGCCCGGTGGTGACTCAGCCCGTGTAGCCCGCGAAGATCTTCGCGAACTCGTACTTCGCCTGCGGCACGTTGGTGCACTTGTACAGCGCGCCCGTGCACGCGTTGGCGTCACGACCCGCTTCCCAGAACGACAGCATGCCCAGGTGGACCGTCTTGGCGAACGCCACCAGCGCCTTCGCGTCCTTCTGGTAGAAGATCTCGTTCTGCGAGTCGTTGACGCCGATCATCGGGGTGACGCCGACCTTCTTCCACGCCGCGGCGTCGCTCAGGCCGTACAGCGACTTCAGCTGCGCCTGCGTGGCCTTGGCCGCGGAAATCGCCTTCGCGCCCTGGTCGCCCGCGCCCTGGTAGTAGTCCATCGCCATGATGTTGACCAGGTCGAGGTTCACCCCGGCGTCCTTGGCGGCCTTGACGACGGTGAGCCCGTTCGCGTCGAGGCCGGTCGGGAGCGCCGGCAGGGTCAGCGAGATCTTCAGCCCCGGGTTGTTGTTCTGCAACGTCTTCAGGGCCTGTGAGCGGCGGGTGATCGACGCCGGGTCGGCGACGGCCGCGCCCTCGATGTCGAAGTCGGCGTACTTCAGGCCGTACGCCTTGACGACCGCGTCGTACTCGGCCGCGACCTGGGCGGCCGTGCTGCACGCCTGGGCCAGCTCGATGCCGGACGCGCCGCCGAAGGAGATCTTGACGTCGCCGCCGGCGTTGCGGATCTTGGTGATCTCGTCCTTCTGCCACGCCGTGCGCGGGTCGTAGGCGCCGAACCAGCTGGCCTTGCAGCCGTAGGAGTTGACGAAGGCGAGGGTGAAGCTCTTGACGCCGCTCGCGGCGGACATCGCCGACAGGCTGGGTGTCGGCCACGCCCCCATGTCGACGTACGGGCCGACCGGGATGGGTGAGCCGGCCGCGGCGCCGGCGGGTGCCGCGAACCCGGTGGCCAGCACGGCCAGACCGCCCAAGGCGGCCAGGATCGGACGGAGACGGGGGACACGCATGGGGGGACCTCCACGACGACGAACGCGGCGGCGGGAATTCCTGTCCTAATTGGTATAGACCATTAATGTGGTCCGGACCATAGGCCGTTCGGGGGCATGACCGCCGGTGACGGGCGGAACCGACCCCCACGACCGGTTCCGCCCGTGCTCACGCCGCAGACGTCGTGCGACGACGTCGCCGCTCCAGCCACCACTGGGCGATCAGGAGGGGGATCACCCAGCCCGTCCACGTCGTGACCCCGGCGATCGCCTGGCCCATCGCCGGTTCGCTGCCGCCGAACGTCGTGTCCAGCTGCGGCGCGAACACGATCGCCCACAGCACGCCCCAGATCCGGTTGCTGATGATGGACATGCACAGCACGAAGCTGCGGATCATCCAGCGCCGGTGGTCGCCGAAGCGCCGCGCCCGCGCCATCCGGTAGCCCTGCACGGTGCAGCCGAACCAGAGCGTCGCGAGCAGGACGTTCGACACCGCCCCGACCGGCCCGAACGCCGCGGCGACCGCGATCGCGAACCCGGCGATGGACGCCGGGATGGCGCCCGCGAAGACGTACACGCGGCCCACGCGCCGGTGCGCCACCGGGTGCTTCTGCCGCAGCCACGGCCAGATCTGCAGCGAGCAGGTCACCATCGCGATGGTCGCGAAGCCGATGTGCGTCACCAGCACCGGGTAGTACCAGCCGGTCCCCTCCGGCGGCGGGATCCGCGACTCGGCCGGGTCCAGTCCGAGGTAGGGCGGGAGCGAGTACACCAGGAACACGGTGACCAGCAGCCCCAGCGGGAACACCCACGGGCGCCGCCACCACGGGGTGCTCCGCCGGGCTCCCCCGATCGACGCCGGCTTCTCGGTCGTGGTCATGCCGTCCCCCTGTCTCTTACGGTGTATCCGCACCGTATTGACCACCGGGACGACACGACAGTCCGTGCTGACGACAATGGGGGAGTACCCTGAAACCGTTCTAGGTGTGCAGGAGAAGTGTTCTAGTACGGATCGGGGTGTTCGTGGCCGAGCAGGCGCCGTACCTGCGGATCGCGGCGGACCTGCGCCGCCGGATCACCGCCGGTGAGCTGCGGCCCGGCGAGCGCGTGCCCTCCACCCGGTCGCTGGTCCGCGAGTGGGGCGTGGCCATGGCGACCGCGGCGAAGGCGCTGACCGTGCTGGGCGAGCAGGGCTGGGTGCGCGCGGTGCCGGGCAGCGGCACGGTGGTGCGCGACCGGACCCCGCAGAAACCGCCGTTGGGTCGCGCGCGGCTGGTCCGCGCGGCCATCGCGCTGGCGGACGCCGAGGGCCGCGGGGCGCTGTCGATGCGCCGGCTCGCGGCCGAGCTCGGGGTCGGCCCGATGGCGTTGTACCGGCACGTACCGGACAAGGAGGAGCTGGTGCGGCTGATGGCCGACACCGCGCTCGGCGCCGAAGAACTGCCCGAACCGGGGCCGGCCGAATGGCGCCCGCGACTGGAGCTGGCCGCGCGGACGCAGTGGCGTGCGTACCGGCGGCACCCGTGGCTGGCGCCGGTGATGCTGCACTCGCTGGTGCGGCCGCCGATCGTGGCGAGCGGGCTGCGGCTCGTCGACTGGATGCTGCGGGCACTGGCCGGCACCGGGCTGCACCGCCGCACGCGGCTGCAGGTGATCATGACGCTCAACGGCTGGGTCGGCGGCCTCGCCGTGAGCCACGCGTTCGAGGTCGAGGCCGAGCTGGACACCGGCATCACCGGCGCCCAGCGGCTCGAGGCGGACATGGCGCAGCTGGTCGGGCACCTGGAGTCGGGCCGGTTCCCGGCGCTCGCCGAAACGATCACCGGGCTGAGCGACGTCGACCTCGACGAGGCGTTCGAGTTCGGCCTGCGGGTGCAGCTCGACGGGATCGCCGTGCTGCTCAAGGAGTCCTAGACTCGGCGCGGTGCGCATCACCACGGAACGGCTCACGCTGCACCCCTGGTCCGAGGCCTTCTTCGACGACCTGTTCGCGCTGGCCCAGGTGCCCGAGACGGTCCGGTACGTCGGCACCGGCGAGCCGTGGACCCGCGAGTACACCCTCGCCAAGCACCGCGCGACGCTCGAGCACTGGGCCGAGCACGGCTTCGGCTGGTTCGCCGTGTCGGCGGCGCCCGGCTCGTTCGACGGTGTGGTCGCGCTGGTGTGCCGCGACGCCGCCGAGTCGGGCATCGGGCATCCGGCGGTGGAGATGGGCTGGTGGATCGCCCGGCCGTGCTGGGGCCGCGGTTATGCGACGGAGGCGACGGAAGCGGTACGTGACCACGTCTTCGCGTCCGGTTTCGCGGACCGGCTGCTGGCGGTCTACGAGCCGGCGAACGAGGCGTCGGGCCGGGTCGTGGAGAAGCTGGGGTTCACGACGCACAGCACCCGCACCCTCGACGGACGGCGGGAGCGGCGGGCGGTGCTGGACCGCCCGCGCTGACCCGTCCTACGCCCTCGCGGGAATCGGAACGTCGCCGACCCACCGGTGGATCGCCGCCGCCAGGCCGGTGTCTTCCGAGCCGGTCGCCAGCCAGGCGACGTGCCCGTCCGGCCGCAGCAGCAGAGCCTGGACGTCCGAAGTGGACTGTGCGGCGACGACGTCGATCCCCGGTGACCATGCGGCGAAAGCGTGATCCGAAGTCAGGTCCAGCAGCACCGGACGTCCCGGGTGCAGCAGGGCGGCGAGGTGCGTTTCGGTGCCCCGCAACGGGATGTCCGGGGCGAGGCGGCCGAGCCACGGGTGGTCCCCGGGTTCGTAGCGGGCGTCGAGGCCCGTGATGATCTCGGCCAGCGCGCGGTTGCCACCCGGGTGCGCGGCGACGCGGCGCATCAGGTCGGCCAGCGGTTCCGGCCCGGCTTCTTGGAGCGCGACCTGCGCGCGGGTGTTGGCCAGAATGCGCTCTCCCGCCGCGTGCCGCTCGGTGTGGTAGCTGTCGAGCAGGCCGTCCGGCGCGGTTCCGCGGACCGTCGCGGCGAGCTTCCAGCCGAGGTTGAACGCGTCGTCGAGGGCGACGTTGACGCCGATCGCCCCGGCCGGCGGGTGGATGTGCGCGGCGTCGCCGGCCAGCAGGACGCGGCCCTCGCGGTAGCGCTCGGCCAGCCGCGCCGCGTCGCCGAACCGCGTCAGCCAGCGCGGTGCGCGCAGCTCGACGTGCCGGCCGAGCACGCCGTCCACTTGGGACTGGAGCCGGTCGAGCGTCACCGGCGTGTCCTTGTCCGCGGGCGGATCGTCCTCCCGCACGACGATCCGGACGTACCCCGGCCGCGGGATGACGAACAGCGTCCGGCCGTCCGGCCCGGCCGAAACCCCGTACGGCAGCTCGCATTCGACGTCGCCGAGCAGCGCGAACCACCGGGCGTCGACGCCGGCAAAGCCGATTCCGGCCTGTTTGCGCACGGTGCTGCGCCCACCGTCGCACCCCGCGAGGTACTGAGCGCGGATCGTCCGTCCGTTGTGGATGGACGCGGTGACGCCGTCCTCGTCCTGCGTGAAGCTCTTCAGGTCATGACCGGGCAGCAGCTGCGCGCCCAGTTCCCGTGCTCGCGCCTCCAGGACCTCCTCGACGCGGGTCTGCGGGATGCCGAGCGAGAACGGGTGGTCGGTGGTGGTGCCGTCGAGCAGCAGCGGCCCGGGCATCCCGGTGGCCGGTGCGTGCGGCACCTGGTGTCCTTCGGCGACCAGGCCTTCGGCCAGGCCGCGCCGGGCCAGCAGGTCCAGCGAACGCGAGTTCAGGTTGAACCCACGGCAGTACGGCGGCTTTTCCGGGTTCCGTTCGACGATGGTGGTGCGCACGCCGGCGAGCGCGAGCTCCGCGGCGAGCAGCAGGCCGGCGGGGCCGGCGCCGGCGACGAGGACGTCGGTTTCGAGTGCGGGCACGGTCTTCCCCTCAGAAGTGTTCGGGCCAGGGCAGGGAGCCACTGCGGATTTCGGCGGCGGTGTGGCGCGCCCAATGGAGTTCGGCCTGCCACGCGTGCTTGACGTACTCGACCTCGATCATGAACAGCCGCGGCGCCCCTTTGCCGACCGTGCCGGCCAACGCCGTCTCCGCGCCCTCGACACGTTCAGCGAGGTGGCGGGCGCGTTCCTCCAGGGCGTCGGCGGCCCGCTCCGGGCCGAGCGCGCCGAGGTAGGCCACGGCTGCGACGAACTTCGGGTACTCGTCGACCGGCACGCGCACCAGCTCGTCGAGCCACGCGACGAACTCCTGCCGGCCGAGCTCGGTGTGGGCGTACACGGTCCGCTCCGGCCGGTTGCCCTCCCGGACCGTCTCGACGGGCTCGATCCAGCGGTGCTTGGCCAGGGACTCCACGGTGTCGTAGAGCGAGCCGGGGTTGATCTTGAAGCTGGTGTCCTTGTTGCGTTCGCGCAGCGTGGACGCCATTTCGTACGGGTGCATCGGGCGTTCGAGCAGCAGGCCCAGCAGGGCCAGCGCCAGGGTGTTGCGGATCTTGCGGGCTGCCATGGTCGTCAGTCGCTCCCTATTAGTCGGTTCCGACTATACGGGTGCGGTCAAGCAGGTCGGCTCGTGCGTCGGACTGTTTGAGGTCAGCGCACGTCGAGCGCCGTCACCCCGGAGACGTATCGCCCGCCCTTGACGTCGCCGAGCGGGACGAGCCGCGGCAGCGTGAGCGCGACGCCGTCCTCCACGGTGGACAGCAGCAGCGGACGGCCGCCCGTGGACTCCTCGGCGAGCGTGACCGCGGCGCCGTACCCGTCGTCGCCGACCGCGACCACCGGCGTGTCCGGCCGCGGCAGCACCCCGGCGACCAGCAGGACCAGCCGGAGCGACGGCCCGGTTTCGGTGTGCGTCTGCCGGCCGGTGCCCGACGAGAAGGTCGCGGTGACCGTGCGGGAGGGCAGCAGCCTCAGCAGCGACGGCGGCAGCGTGACCGCCCGGTGCGCGGTCGTGATCCGCACCGCCCGCTCGGCCGGCCCGGCATCGGACACGGCGACCCGGACGGAACGGACGTCGTCCACCCGGCGGCTGCGGTCCCGGTCGCCGGGGACGACGAGGTCGACGTCGCGGCCGGTGGTGAGCACGGCGGGGTGGTCGCCGAAGGCCGGGTCGAGTTCCGCGAGGGCGAAGGTGACCGCGCGGTGCGCCGCGCCGGTGACCGTCACGGTCACGCGCAGCGCGGTGTTCTTGCCCGGCGGCAGGACGGGCGCCGCGGCGGCCACCACCTTGGTCAGGTCGACGCCGGTGACCTGCGGATACGTCGTCTCGCCGAGGTCTTTCAGCTGGGCGCTGGTGTACGACGCCGGAGACGTGACCGCGCCTTCGACGGTGAGCGTCCGGGGCGACGCCTCGGCGGCGGTCGTCGTCCCGGCGAGCAGCACGGTCGACAGGGCGAGTACGCGGAACAGCATCCGACCTCCCGGGATCCGCAGATGCGGAGCGAAAGCCGAAGTTTAGCCGCTTTCGAGCCATTCCTTGGCGAGCCGTTTCGGCGCCCGGCACAACCAGGCTTCGGTCAGCACCTCGTCGAGCGTCGGCACGTCGATGCGGTCGAGCTCGACGAGGATCGCCGGGAAGCCGGTGAAGTGCGGAGTCGTGAAGAAGACGGCCGGGTCGTCGGCGATCAGCACGTCCTTCACACCGACGTCCGGCACGTACGCGCAGAGGACCGGCCCGGCGGGCGCGCGCTCGCCGAGCGCCTCGAGGTCGCCCTTCCGCAGCGGGCGCTCCCAGGCGAAACCCTTCTTCCCGACCGACCAGGCCAGGTATCCGCGGCCATTTTCCTCGGTCACGTCAGGGAGCCCGCGCGCGATCCGGCCGACGTCTTCCCAGCTCGCCATGGACGTCAGGGTAATCCGTAGGGTGGCCGGATGACGGGGGAGCTGAGGCGCGCCCGGCTGGGGGTCTCGGTCGTGTTCGCGGTCTGCGGCGCGGCGTTCGCGACCTGGCTGGCCCGGGTGCCGGCGGTGCAGGCGCAGCTGGGGTTGAGCACCGGTCAGCTGGCCACGGGGTTGTTCGGGCTGGCCGCCGGCTCGGTGCTGGCCCTGCTCGGTGTCGGCGCGCTGCTCGCCCGGATCGGCAGCCGCGCGGCCGTCGTGCTCGGCGCGGTCGTGCTGTGCGGCGGCCTGCCACTGGTCGCGTTCGCCTGGTCGGCGCCGGTGTTCGTCGCCGCGCTGGTCGTGCTCGGTGTCGGCAACAGCCTGCTCGACGTCGCGATGAACGCGCACGCGGCGCGCGTCGAGGACGGGTACGGCCGGCCGATCTTCGCCGGGTTCCACGCCTTCTGGAACATCGGCGGCCTCGCGGGCTCCGGTGCCGACGCGCTGATGGAGGCCACGCACGTCCCGGTGTCGGTGCACTTCCCGATCGCCGGCGCGGTGCTGCTGGCGCTCGCGTTGTGGGCCGCGCGCACGCGGTTCCTCACCGGCGCGGACCGCGGTCAGGGTGAGGCGGCGTTCGCGTGGCCGAGCCGGGCGCTGGTGCCGCTCGGCGTGATCGCGTTCTGCGGGTTCGTCGCCGAGGGCGCGGTCAACAGCTGGAGCGCGGTGTACCTGGCCGACGTCACGGGCGCGGCACCGGCGTTGGCGTCCCTGGGCTATTTCGCCTTCTCGACGACCATGATCGCGATCCGGCTGGTCGCCGACCGGATCGTCGCGCGGACGGGCGCGGTGCGCTTCGCCCGAGTGGCGACGGCGGTCGCGATACTGGGCTTCGCCGTGGTCCTGCTCGCGCCGTGGCCGGTCGCGGTGGTGCTGGGCTTCGCGGTGGTCGGGCTGGGGGTGGCCGGGATCGTGCCGATCGCGTGGAGCGTGGCGAGCCGCAAGCAGGCGGACAAGCCGGGCCAGGCGGTGGCGGCGGTCGCCGCCTGCGGTTACCTCGGGTTCCTCGTCGAGCCGGGCCTGGTCGGGGCGCTGGCGACGCGGGTCGGGCTGCACTGGGCGTTGTCGTCGGCGGTCGTGGTGACGCTCGGGATCTTCGTGCTGGCGCCCTCGCTGAGGGAGGCCAGCCGCCGCAGCCCTTCGGCCGACGAAGTGCCCGGCGCCGCGGTGTAGACGAGCAGCCGGTGCTCGTGGCCGGGCACCGCGAGGATCTCGCAGTCCAGTTCCAGCGCGCCGGCCACCGGGTGGACGGTCCGCTTGGTCAGCGTCCGCTGCACTTCGACCTCCCGCTCGGCCCACAGCCGGGCGAACTCCGGGCTCTCTTCCCGCAGTTCGTCCACAAGGGACCGGACCGCCGGATCGGCCGGGTACCGCCCGCCGGCGCGCAGGTCCGCGACGCACAACCGGGCCAGGTCCAGCCGGTTGCCGGTGATCGTGTCGCCGTCGTCGAACAGCCGTCGCAGCCGGTTGCGGCGCCGCGGCGGCCACGCGGCCGGGTCGCCGATCAGCGCGACGAGCATCCGGTTCCAGGCGACCATGTCGAAACCGGCGTCGATCACCATCGCCGGCACGTCGCCGAGGCGCTCCAGCAGGCGCAGGACGTTGCCGGGCACCTCGCGCGGCGGGGGCACCGGCGCCGGGTGGGCCAGCCGCCGGAGGTAGGCGTGCTCGTCGCCGGTCAGCCGCAGCGCCCGCCCGAGCGCGGCCAGGACCTGCTCCGACGGCCGTGGCCCGCGACCCTGCTCGAGGCGCACGTAGTAGTCGACGGAGATCCCGGCCAGCAGCGCGACCTCCGCGCGCCGCAACCCCGGCGTCTGCCGCCGCGGGCCGGGCACCAGCCCGACGTCGGCCGGCCGCAGCCGGTCCCGGCGGCTGCGCAGGAAACCGCTCAGTTCCACCCTGTCCACGGTGCCATCATCACCCCGGCCCGGGGTGGTACCGGTTGGCCTACCCCGGCCGGCCGGAACGGGACGAGCCTGGGACGCATGACGATTCTGGTGACCGGAGCCCGCGGGAACGTCGCCCGCACGCTGACCGGACAGCTGCTCGACGCGGGGCAGGACGTACGGGCGGCCGGGCGGGACCCGGGCCGCGCCCGGCTGCCCGCCGGCGTCGAGGTGGTCGCGGCCGACCTGGCCCGGCCCGAGAGCTGGGAGGCGGCGCTGGCGGGCGTCACGAAGGTGTTCCTCTACGCCGGGACGGCCGGGCTCGGCGGGTTCCTCGCCCACGCGGGCGGCCTGGCGCAGGTGGTCCTGCTGTCCGCGGCGGGCGCCGATCCCGCGTCGGCGGACGCCATCACCCGCGCCCACGGCGAAGCCGAACAGGCCGTGCGCGACGCGGGAATCCCGTGGACCTTCCTGCGTCCCGTCGGGTTCGCGGCCAACCGGCTGCTGTGGGCCGAGCCGATCCGGTCGGCCGGCGTGGTGCGCGACCCGTTCCCGGACTCGCATTCGGCGCTGATCCACGAAGCGGACATCGCCGCCGTCGCCGCGTGTGCGCTGACGTCGTCCGGGCATCTCGGTGCGGAGTACACGCTGACCGGGCCCGCGTCGCTGACCGTGCGGCGCCACGTCGAGCTGATCGGTCGCGCCATCGGCCGTCCGGTGCGCGTCGAACGCCAGGACCTCGACGACTACCGCCGCGAGCTGACGACGGCGTTCGCGGCCCGGGGCCTGGGCACGGTCGGCTCCGCGGACGTCATCGAGTCGCGGATCCGGAGGCTGGCGGCGCTGGTGGACCGGCCGCAGCCGACCACGGAGACGGTCCTGGAGGTGACCGGCCGGCCGGCTCGCGGCTTCGCCGAATGGGCCGCGGACCACGCCGCCGATTTCGCCTGAGCGTTCAGCCTTCGTGCTCGCGCAGCAGCCTCACGACGGCCTTCCTGCTGCCCTCGATCTCGACGCGGCCGTCGGCGACCGCCGCGTCGAGATCGGCCGGGTTCTCGAGGAGGGCGTTCAACGTGACGGGGTCGGTCCGGACGACGGCGTCCGGCGCCGCGGGTTCGCCCGGCTGGACCGTCAGCCGGCCGGGTTCGGTGCGGACCGTCCACACGCGACTGTCCAGTTCGACGCGGTAGCAAGCGAAACCGCGCGGGCGGGCGGAACCGCGGAGGAACAGCAGCACCGACGTCGCGCCGAGCGTCGCGGGCTCGGGGAGCGGGACGTGCGCGGCCCACGCGCCCAGCGCGAGCACGATCGGCTCCAGCTCGCGGCCCCACGCGGTCAGCTCGTAGACCGTCGAACCCGCGGGCGGCGGCAGCGTCCGGCGGCTCACGACACCCCGGCCTTCCAGCTCCCGGAGCCGGTCGGTGACCAGGTTCGAACTGGCGCCCGGCAGTGCACGGCGGACGTCGGAAAACCGTTGCGGCCCCAGCAGAAGCTCGCGCACGACGAGCAGGGCCCACCGCTCTCCGACGACGTCGAGCGCGCGGGCGGTGGCACACGCGTCCCCGTAGGTGCGAGTGGTCGGCATGGAGCCAATTTACAACTCCGAGGTTGCTTTTAACAACTAGAGTGGCCTACGGTGAAGGTCCGGACGTCGAACGGAAGGAACCGGCCATGGCCGCCCCTGTCGTGCACTTCGAGATCATCGGCACCGACCCGGCGCGCCTGCGCGGGTACTACGGCGAGCTGTTCGGCTGGGAGTACGACACGTCCGGCCCGGTGTCGGACCAGGTGTCTGAGCCGGGCGACTACGGCTTCGTGGAGACGGGCGGCATCCCCGGCGGCGTGGGCGGCGGCGCGTCTTTCGCGCCGCAGAACGTGTTCTACGTGGGCGTCCCGGACGTCGCGGCGGCGCTGGAGCAGGCCGAACGTCTCGGCGGCCAGCGCCGGATGGGCCCGGACCGCGCGCCCGGCCGCGACCTGGTGGTCGCCCACTTCACCGACCCGGAGGGCAACCTGATCGGCCTCGCCGGCCCAGCCTGACGAAGCGTCAACGTTCTTCGGCCGTGCTCTGGACGTCGGCGCGGCACGCCTCCAGGAACCGTTCACCCGCTTCGCTGATCCCCGTCAGCACCCGGTCGAGGCTTTCCCGTCGCACCAGCGGTTCCCCGGCGTCCAGTTCGGCGAAGACGCCGTTCACCCCGTTGCGGGCCGCCTTCCACAACTCCTTGCCGCGACGGCGTGGCTCGTCCGTGCCGAAGAGTTCCACCTGGTTGTACGCCTTGCGGAGCTCGTTGCGGCGTTCGCGCCACCGGGCCTCGATCCCGGGGCGGTCCTTCCGCAGCTCGACGAACTCCGACCGGATCAGCTGGAACGCTTCCTCGCTCGCCGTCGACAGGCCGGCATAGGCCTTGACCCGCTCGTCGCGCAGCCAGTTGGCCTGGTCCGTGGCCCGTTTCTGCGCTTCGACCCGCTGGGTCGCCTTCAGCTTCCGGCTCTCCACGAACGTGTTCGTCAGCAGGGTCAGCACCACCCCGCCGAGCGTCGCGCCCACGGTGATCAGCTGCGTGGTCGTCCCCGAGTCCATACCGGGATTATCCCAGCGCGTCGTAAACCGCCTGGACGTACGTGGCGCTGCGGTCGGAGCCGATGATGCCCGGGCCCATCTTGTTCATCATGTACGAGATCGTCAGGCGCCGGTCGAGGTCCGTGATGATCATCGAACCGCCCCAGCCGCCCCAGAAGCAGACGCGGCCGTCCGGGATCCACGGCACCGTTTCGCGCAGCGGCAGCCCGTAGCCGATGCCCCAGCGCAGCGGGATGCCGAGCCCGAGGTCGACGCCGTTGGCCTGCTCCTCGAAGATCAGGCCGATCGTGTCCGGGCCGAGCAGGCGGACGCCGCCCACCGTGCCGCCCAGCGCGAGCGCCGAGAGGAT
This sequence comes from Amycolatopsis sp. NPDC049252, assembly GCF_043197175.1. NCBI lineage: Bacteria > Bacillati > Actinomycetota > Actinomycetes > Pseudonocardiales > Pseudonocardiaceae > Amycolatopsis > Amycolatopsis sp. NPDC049252. The sequence continues at coordinate 143,637 of NZ_JBICSQ010000007.1, read as the reverse complement.
CCGCGCGACCGAGCGCGCGTTGCCGTGCCCGTTCACCGCGCCGAGGGCCGCGTGGCGCCACGCGGGCGTGTTGGCGACACCCGCGTCGATGGCCGGTCCGGTCAGCGTCTTGACGATCACGTTGTCCGCACCCAGCGCTTCGAGGTCGAACTGCGCCGGCGGCGGCGGGACGACGTCCGCGATCCGGCCCCAGTCCGCTTCGGCGGCACCGATCCGGAAGTCCGCCCCCAGCGGCCCGGCGATCTCCTCGGCGACGAACGCCTTCAGTGGCTTCCCGCTCACCCGGCGGACGACCTCGCCGACCAGGTGCCCGAAGTTCGACGCGTGGTAGCCGGAAGCCGTCCCGGGCGTCCACCACGGTGCCTGCGCGGCCAGCCGGGTCGTCGACGTCTTCAGGTCGTAGAGGTCCTCGACGACCGCGGGCTGATCGAGGCCGGAGACACCGGAGGTGTGCGAGAGCAGGTGCCGGACCTCCACGCTCTCCTTGCCGTTGGCGGCGAACTCCGGCCAGTACTTCGCGACCGGCGCGTGGACGTCGAGGTCGCCGCGGTCGACGAGCATCAGGGCGGCCAGGCTGGTCACGGTCTTCGTCGTCGACCAGACGTTGGTGATGGTGTGCTCGTCCCACGCGACGGTCCGGGCCGGGTCGCGGAAGCCGCCCCAGAGATCGGCGACGACCTCGCCGTCGAGGTCGACGACGAGGGACGCGCCCAGTTCGTCACCGGAGGTCACGTTCTTCTCGAGCGCGGCGCGGACGTCGTCGAAGCGGCTGTCGTGCTTTCCGCGGATTCCGGTCATGCGAGCTACGCTAAAACCTGACGTCAATGTCAGGGGCAAGCTATTCCGGGCTGACGTCACGCGACCGGTCGATGGCCGCCATGTTCTCCTCGGCCCAGTTCCGCAAGGCGGCGAGCGGCACTTCGAGCGACCGGCCGAGGTCGGTCAGCCGGTAGTGGACCTTCGGCGGCACCGTCGGCTCCACCCGGCGCGCGACCAGGCCGTCGCGCGTCAGGCTCTGCAGCGTCACCGACAGCATCTTCTGGGAGACGCCCGGCATTCGCCGTTGCAGCTCGGCGAACCGCACCTCGCCCGGGTCGGCCTCGGCCAGCACCTTGACCGCCATCGACGTCCACTTCGTGCCGATCCGGTCCAGCAGCCGGCGCGTCGGGCACTTCGGGTCGAACAGGTCGCCTCGGCCGGAGGGGGTCACCTGGAGCTCACCACCTGTCGTGAAAGTGCCGTCTTGGCTCTTCGGGAGCTGTTACCTACCGTTTGCTGGTAACCAATGGTAACCGCTCAGGAGGCAGTGTGCGCGAGTATCGGGTCGAGGCGAACGGCATCAAGATCGCCGTGGCCGACGTTGGCGAAGGGCCTGCGGTCCTGCTGCTGCACGGCTTTCCGCACACCTGGCGGCTCTGGTCCGCGGTCATCCCGCACCTGGCCCGCGACCACCGCGTCCTCGCGCCGGACCTGCGTGGTCTCGGCGCGACCACGCGCGCGACCGGCGGCTACGACGCCGGGAACCTCGCCGCGGACGCCGAAGCCCTCCTCGACGCGCTGGACGTGCCGACGGCGTCCGTCGTCGGCATCGACGCGGGCGCCCCGCCGGCGTTCCTGCTGGCGATGCGCCGGCCCGAGCGCGTCCGGCGGCTCGTGCTGATGGAGTCGTTGCTGGGCCGGCTGCCCGGCGCCGAAGCCTTCCTCGACGGCGGGCCGCCGTGGTGGTTCGGCTTCCACGCCGTGCCGGGGCTCGCCGAGACGGTCCTGGCCGGGCACGAGGCCGAGTACCTCGGCTGGTTCCTCGACGTGGGCACCCGGGGGCACGGGGTGCCGCCGGAGATCCGTGAGCACTTCATCGCCGCCTACCGCGGCCGCGAGTCCCTGCGGTGCGCGTTCGACCACTACCGGGCCATGCCGGCCGGCGCGACGCAAATCGCGGACGCCGTCGCGGCCGGCCGTCTCACGGTGCCGGCCCTGGCGATCGGCGCCCACCCGGTCGGTGACACCCTGGCGCGCCAGCTCCGGCCGATCGCCGACGACCTCACGACGCACCTGGTCCAGGACTGTGGCCACATCATCCCGCTGGACCGTCCGGACGTCCTGGCGCCGCTGCTGACGTCGTTCCTTGACCTCGACCTTACTGGAGCTTCAAGACTGGCCCCATGACGATCTGGATCTGCGGAACCTGCGGGGTCGAGCACCCCGACACCGACCAGCCCCCGGCCGGCACGTGCGCGATCTGCGCGGACGAACGGCAATGGGTGCCGGCCACCGGCCAGGTGTGGACGACGCTGGACAAGCTCGCGGCCGACAGTCGCGGATTCGTGCACGAAGAGCTGGAACCCGGCCTGCACCGGTTCAACCGCGAACCGCCGTTCGGCATCGGCCAGTGGACACACCTGGTGCGGACCACCGAAGGCAACCTGTTGTGGGACCCGCCGAACCACCTCGACGCGGGCCTGGTCGCGAAGATCGAGGAGCTGGGCGGGGCCGCGGTGATCGTGGCCAGCCACCCGCACATGTACGGCTCGCAGGTCAGCTGGAGCCACCGCCTCGGCCGCGTCCCGGTGCTGGTGCACACCGCCGACCGGCGGTGGGTGCGACGCGAGGACCCGGTGCTGCGGGAGTGGTCCGGCACCGAGCGGATCCTGCCCGGCGTGACGCTCGTCGAGGCGGGCGGCCATTTCCCTGGCGCCGCCGTGGCCCACGTCGGCAACGACACCGGCGGCGTGCTCCTGACCGGCGACACGATCGTGCCCGTGGTGGACGCCGGATGGGTGACGTTCATGCGCAGCTACCCCAACAAGATCCCGCTTTCGCCGGGGTTGGTGCGGCGGATCGTCGAGCGGCTCGAGCCGTACGAGTTCGATCGTCTGTACGGCTTGCTGGGCGGGACGGTGCTCGGCGACGCCAAGGGCGCGGTCCGCCGCTCCGCGGAGCGCTACATCGCCTGGGTGAGCGGGGCGAACGACCACCTCGCTTGAAATGACCATTTCTCCGCCCCCTTCAATTTATAGCCGACCCCGGGGCTTGCGGCAAGGCCGGGGTGATACCGCAGAATTGCCCGCCGTAAGCCGGAAACAGGGGAAATGGGGATTCTGCGGTGCGTGTTTTGCTGACGACGTGGGGATCGCGCGGGGACGTCGAACCGCTGGTGGGGCTGGCGGTGGCGTTGCGCGGGCTGGGTGCGGAAGCGCTGGTGGCCGCGCCACCGGACGAGGATTTCGTGAAGCTGCTGGACCGGGCCGGCGTGCCGCTGGTGCCACTCGGCCCGACGGTGCATTCGGTGGTCGCCGGCCCGAAACCGCCGACGGGGGAAGACGCGTTCAAACTCGCTCCGGCACTGGTCGCCGCGCGGTTCGAAACGCTCGGTGCGGCGGCCGGGGAATGTGACGTCGTCCTGGCGACCGGCCTGCTGCCGGCCGGAGCCAGGGACGTGGCCGAAAAGCGGGGCATCCCGTACGTGTACGCGTGTTTTCACATCTTCGGGTTGCCGTCGCGGCGGTTCGCCCCGGGGATGCGGCCGGGCACGCCGCCCGCGGGGGAGGACACCGGCATCGAGGAGCGGTGGGAGCAGGACGCCAAGGCCGTCAACGGGTTGTACGGCGCGGCGCTGAACAGCCACCGGGCGGCGATCGGCCTGCCGCCGGTGGACAACGTCCGCGACCACGTCTTTACCGAGCGGCCGTGGCTGGCGGCGGACCCGGCGCTGTGCCCGTCCGAGGGCATGACGAACTTCGACCTGGTGCAGACCGGGGCATGGATCCTGCCCGACGACCGGCCGCTGCCGAACGGCCTGGAGGCGTTCCTGGACGCCGGCGAACCGCCGGTGTACGTGAGCTTCGGCAGCATGGCCGCGTACGCCCCGGCGGGCATCGCCCGCGAAGCCACCGAGGCGGTCCGCGCGCAGGGCCGCCGCGTCGTGCTCGGCCGCGGCTGGGCCGGACTGGAGGCGATCGACGACGCCGGCGACTGTTTCGTCGTCGGCGAGGTCAACCAGCAGGCGCTCTTCCGTCGGGTGGCCGCGGTAGTGCACCACGGCGGCGCGGGCACCACGACGACGGCCGCGCGAGCCGGCGTGCCCCAGGTCGTGGTGCCCCGCATCGCGGACCAGCCGTACTGGGCCGCGAGGGTGGCCGAGCTGGGCATCGGCGTGGCGCACGAGAACCCGGCGCCGACCGCCGAGTCCCTGTCGTCCGCGTTCGCCACGGCGTTGGCCCCGGAGTTCCGTACGCGGGCCCAGGCGGTGGCCGGCACGATCCGCGACGACGGGGCGACGGTGGCCGCGAAGCTGCTCCTGGACGTCGCCGGCACGTGACCACGTGAGTCGTGCGGCACGCCGGTGGTGGGGCGCACCAGGACTTGACGCCGACCGCAGAGTCCCTGTCGCCCGCGTTCGCCACGGCCCTGGCCCCCGAGACCCGTACGGGGGCTCAGGCCATGGCTAGCACGATCCGCGACGACGGGGCGACGGTGGCCGCGAAGCTGCTCCTCGACGTCGCCGGCTCGTGACCAGACGAGCCGTGGCGCGGGCCCCCCCCCCCCGCGCCCCGCCCCGGGGCCGGCGGGGGGGGCCCCCCCCCGGGGGGGGGGGGGGGGCCGCGCCGGGGCCCCGCGCGGGGGGGGGCTGGGCACCAGCGGCGCGGGCCCGGGCCCCGCCCCGGGGGCCCCGCGGCACTGGCTCAGGCGGGCTCGCCGAACCAGCGGGCGAGGTGGTCGTCCAGGTCCCGCTGATCGTCGCCGATCCAGGCGACGTGACCGTCGGGCCGCAGCAGGACGCCCGGAACGTCCAGCGCCGCGGTGGGATCCGCGAGGTGGTCGACCCGGTCCGGCCAACCGCCGACGGTCAGGCGTTCGGTGCGGTCCAGCAGCAGACCACGGCCGCGGTGCAGCAGGTCGTAGAGGCGGCCCTGCTTCACGTCGATGTCGCGCAGACGCCGGCCGAGCAGGTCGGGGCCTTCGCCGAAGTCGTAGCGGATGTCGATCGAAGTGATCTTTTCGATCAAATAGCGGTTCACCTCGTCGAAGTCCATCAGTTCGGTGAGCAGCCGGCGCACGGCCTGCGCGCCCGGCTCGTCGGACATCAGCTCCATCTGGGCCCGGGTGTTGTCCAGGACGTCGGCGGCGACCGGATGACGTTCGGTCTCATACGTGTCCAACAGCGGTTCCGGCGCCCAGCCGCGGACCTGCGCGGCCAATTTCCAGCCGAGGTTGAAGGCATCCTGCACGCCCAGGTTCAGGCCCTGCCCGCCGGTCGGCGGGTGGATGTGCGCCGCGTCGCCGGCCAGGAACACCCGCCCGACCCGATACCGCTCGGCCAGCCGGGTGGCATCGCCGAAACGCGACAACCAGCGCGGCGAATGCACGCCGAAATCGGTGCCGGCGATGGCGCGCAACTGCTGCTTGAAATCGTCGAGGGTGGGCGGTTCCGCGCGATCGCTGACACCAGCGGCGGGGACCACGACGCTGTAGACCCCTTCACCGAAGGGCCTGAGCCAGAACGGCTTGCGGGTCTCGCCGATTTCGGCCACCTTGGCGGCGATCTCCTCCGGCGGTGCCTCCGCTTTGAGTTCACCCATAAGGGTGTCGGTCCGCGAGGGTTCGCCGGGAAAGCCGACGCCGAGCAGTTTGCGTACCGTGCTGCGCGCGCCGTCACAGCCGACGAGATACCGCGAACGCAGCTGCTCGCCGGTGTCCAGCTCGACGGTCACACCCTCGTCGTCCTGCTCGAACCCGGTCACCGCAAACCCGCGTCGGACCTGCGCACCGAGTTCGATCGCGTGTTCTTCGAGGAGCCGGACGATGACCGGCTGCGGGATGCCCAGCAGGTAGGCGTGCGCGGAATCCAGGCCCGGCGGCACGGGTTTGCCGATGGCCGCGAAGAATCCGGCGGCCGGACGCTTTCTTCCGTGCTCGAGAAGGCGATCCAGCAGCCCGCGCATGGCCATCAGCTCGAGGCTGCGGATGTGCAGGCCGACGATGCGGACGAACGAAACGGGCTCGGTTTCCTTCTCCAGGACGAGTACCCGTACCTCGTGCAGCCGCAGTTCGGCGGCCAGCATCGCGCCGGCCGGCCCGCACCCGGCGATGATCACGTCGAAGGTGAGAGGCGAAGAGTCCATGGTGGTGCCTTTCGGAAGTGCCTGATCGGCGCTCCCGGCGACACCTGCGTCAGTCGCCCGGCCGTGACGCCAGGGGGAGCACCCACATCGCTACTGCGTTCATGGGTCTCACCTCCTCGGGCGGTGTCACGGTCGAGTGCAAGCTACCGCCCGGGCCGCACGCCGTCCAACGCTTTCCCGGCCGTGGCGGATCAGGCGGTCGGACGGCCCGCGCCGGCGTAGTCGTCGCCGTCCTTGCGGTAGCTGTGGACCTGCACGGCCTGCCCGGTTTGCGGCGCGTCGATCATCTGCTGGTTGCCGATGTACAGCCCGACGTGGTGGATCTTCGTCGTCGGCTCGCCGTAGAAGATCAGGTCGCCCAGCTGCGGCTCGGTCACGTGCGAGACGCTGCGGTACTGCGTGTCGGCCGTCCGCATCAGCTTGACGCCCGCGCTCGCGTACGCCGCCGTCGTCAGGCCCGAGCAGTCGAAGCCCGGGTCGTTGCCGCCGGTGCCGTTGCCGCCCCAGATGTAGGGGAGGCCGATCTTGTCGATGGCGAAGTTGACCGCGCTCAGCACGGCCGCGTTCGGCGCGGCCGAGCCCTGGCCGACCGTGCCGTAGACGTTGACCGTGGCCAGCGTGCGGTGCAGGAACAGCGGCGCCGACTGCAGCCCGCTCACCGAGTCCCACCAGGTCTGGCCCTGGGAGAGGTCGTGGCCGTCGGCGCACAGCGCGCGGCCGGTGGTCAGCGCGGCGTCGTCGATGTTCTGCACGTCCGGGCTGCTCCCGTTCGCGCTCGCCTTGTACTTGCCCCAGATCGACGGCGACAGCTGCATCGGCCCGGCCGCGTTCGCCGTCGAGACGACCTTGTTGTAGAAATCGCGCACCTCGACCGTGCCGAGCGCCTTGTCCATCGCGCCGGTGTCGGCGATGTGCCCGCCCTGGGCGCGGCCGTGGTCGGAGGTGACCTTCCCGACCGCCGCCAGCGTCACCCACGACAGGTGGCAGCCCGGGATCTCCTTGGTGAGCGTGACCGTGGCCTTGGCGTAGCCGGTCATCGCGCGCAGCGGGATGTCGAGCCACTGGCTGGTCTTGGACGCCCACCCGTCGAACTCGCTCGCCTGCGGCACCTTCGGCTGGGTCGGCGTCGGCGTGGTCGTCTTCGGGACCACGGTCGTGGACGGCGTCGGCGCGGCCGTCGCGGCGGCGTTCTCGGCGGTCTCCTGCTTGGGCGCGAACTGGATCGCGACCACGAGCGCGACCGCGATCACGACCACCGCGGCCACCACGATCCCGGCCTTCCGCCGGTGGGGCGCTCTCGCTTCGGTGGTCTTCAGGTCCTCGGCGTCCTTCGGGTCCTCTGTGTTCTCCGGGACGACCACGGGCTCGTCGCTCACCGCGCGGCCCCGGTCAGCCGGTCGAGCACGAAGCCGCGGAGGCCGTCGAGGTCGGTGTCCATCGCGACGTCGATCAGCCGGCCGGGGGAGAACTGCGGATCGTCTTCGCCGAGCCGTCGCCGGTCGACCAGGGTCTGGCCGCGCGCCGGGCCCAGCCCGCAGTCGACGTCGACGCGGTAGGTCTCGGTGTGCAGGATCCCGGGCGAGATCGCTTCGGCGACGGCGACGGCGTCATGCATGACCATCCGGTCTTCACCGAAGACCCGCGTGTAGTGCCGGCGGTAGGTGGAGGTGAGGCCTTCGAGCGTCGCGCCGACCGGCCCGGACGCGGCGAGCTTCGCCAGCCACTCGGCGTCGACGGCGCAGCGGTGCGTCAGGTCCAGCGGCACCAGCACCACCGGGACGTCCTCCTCGACCAGCACCCGCCGGGCCGCTTCGGGGTCGCTCCAGATGTTGAACTCGGCCGCCGTGGTGCTGTTGCCGAAAGTGACACCACCGCCCATGATCACCAGCCGCGCGATCTTCTCCCGCGCGCCCGGGTGGGCGGCCAGCAGCGCGGCGATGTTCGTCAGCGGCCCGATCGGCGCGATCGTCACCGGCTCGTCGGCCGCCTCGAGCAGCGCGAGCATCAGGCTGACGGCGTCCTGCTCGTCGAGCGGCCGGGTCGCGTCGGGCAGCGTGCCGCCGTGACCGGACAGGCCGTCACCGCCGTGGACCTCTTTCGCGTCACGCGGCTTGGAGTACACCAACGGGCGGGCCGCGCCGGCCGCGACCGGTACATCGGTGCGGCCGAACAGCTCGAGCAGCCGCCGGGCGTTCGCGGTGGTCTTGTCCAGGGGTACGTTGCCGAACACGGTCGTCACGCCCAGCAGGTCGACGTCCGGCGAGACCGCGGCGAGCGCGATCGCCAGCGCGTCGTCGACGCCCGGGTCGGTGTCGATGATCAGCTTCGTGCCCATCCAGCTCCCCTTGCCTGTGAACCCGTCCCGTACACAGGTTACGGTCACCGGCATGACGTCGATGTGGGGTGCGCCCGCTCTTTCGCGGGTGCGGGCCTGGCGGCAGGCGCGCCGCGACCCGCGGCAGGCGAAGTTCCTGACCGCCGACTCGCTGCGCTGGGTCCTGCGCAACCGCGCGTACACGCCCTGGTACCTGGTCCGGTACTACCGGCTGCTCAAGTTCCGCCTCGCCAACCCGCACATCGTCCTGCGCGGGATGCTCTTCCTCGGGAAGGACGTCGAGATCCACTGCCGCCCCGGTTACGGGCGGCTGGAGATCGGCCGTTGGGTGCACATCGGCGACGGTAACGCCATCCGCTGCCACGAGGGTTCGCTGCGGATCGGCGACAAGTCCGTGTTCGGCCGCCAGAACGTCATCAACTGCTACCTCGACATCGAGCTCGGCGCGGCCACGCTGGTCGCCGACTGGGTGTACATCTGTGACTTCGACCACGTCATTTCGGACATCCACGTCCCGATCAAGGACCAGGGCATCGTGAAGACGCCGGTGCGCATCGGCCCGGACACGTGGCTCGGCACCAAGGTCAGCGTGCTGAAGGGCACCCGCATCGGCCGTGGTTGCGTGCTCGGCGCCCACGCGGTCGTCCGTGGTGACATCCCGGACTACTCGATCGCCGTCGGCACGCCGGCCCGCGTCGTGCGTAACCGCGAAGACGACTACGCCGCCGACGCCGCCCGCCGCGAGGCCGTCGCGGACATGGCCCGAAAGGCGAACAAGGCCCTGCAGAAAACCCTCGGCGAGCAGTAGATCTACTCAGGACCGCCGACGTCGATCCGGCCATACTGACCGGGTGGGGGAGTTCCGGACTGTCGCGGTGTCGCTCGTGCTGGCCTTGTCCGCCGTGGTCTGGCTGGTCGTCGTCCCGTTGCTGTTCATCCGGGGCGCGTTCCAGGCCGCCGGCTGGGGAGGCGCGTCGGGTGACCTCGCTGGAGCCCAGGTCAGCTACACCTGGGCCTCCTGGCTCGGCGTCGGCATCCCGCTGGTCGGCGTGGTGGTTTCGGCGACGACGCGCCGCCGCGGCTGGAGCTGGTTCTTCGGGATCTGCCTGGTCGTGGTCGCCGCGGTGACCATGCTGAAGCTGGCCTCCGAGGCTCGCCACACCCCGCCGCCTCCGCCGGCGCCGACCCACTGCGTCGAGTGGAGTGGCGGCGAGAGCGACTGCCCCTGACCTACTCCTCGAAGGTCATCTCCGGCGGCGGCCGGCGGAAGCCGCGGGTGATGGCCGCCAGCACGACGATGCCGATCGCCAGCCAGACCAGGCCGAAGACCAGCGCGATGCCGTCCAGGTTGACCAGTAGCCACAGATCGACCACGGCACCGATCGCGGGGAAGACCACCCAGGTCAGCACACGTTTCCCGGACCGGTCACGCAGCCAGGTCGCGATCACGCTGACGTTGACGAACGTGAACGCGGTGAACGCGCCGAAGTTGATGAACGACGTCGACGTGCTGACGTCCAAGGCCAGCGCGACCAGGCCGACGAGCCCGGTCAGGACGATGCCGAACACCGGCGTCGCGAACTTCGGCTGCAACTTGCCGAAGATCCGCGGCAGGACGCCGTCACGGCCCATCGCGAACATCAGCCGCGACGCGCTCGCCTGCGCGGCGATCCCCGAGGCGAACTGGGCCACGACCAGCCCGGCGAGGAAGAACGACGCGAAGAGGTTGCCGCCGATCGTGGTCGCGATTTCGAACGCGGCCGACGACTCGTCCGTGAACGTGCTGCCCGGGTGCGCGAGCTGGGTGAAGTACGCCAGCACGATGAAGATGCCACCGCCGATCAGGGCGGTGAGCAGGATGGCCCGGGGGATCGTCTTGCGCGGCTCGGTCGTCTCTTCGGTCAACGTCGTCACGGCGTCGAACCCGAGGAAGGAGTACGTCGCGAGCGCGGCGCCGCCTGAGATCGTGCCCAGCGTGGCGCCGGGGTGGAAGAACGGCTGCGTGCTGGCCAGCGGGTCCCCGACGTGCAGCACCTGCTTGATCGAAAGAACGACGAAGAAGCCGATCACCAGGATCTGGAACGCCATCAGCACGAAGTTCGCCTTTTCGGCGATCTTGATGCCGAGGACGTTGAGGATGGTCGTCAGCAGGATAAAAGTGATCAACCAGAGCCAATTGGGCACGCTGGGGAACTCGGCCGACAGGTAGGCGCCGCCGATCAGCCAGATCACCATCGGCAGGAAGAAGTAGTCGAGCAGCACCGCCCAGCCGACGAGGAACCCGGCGCGCGCGTCGACCGCTTTCCGGGCGTAGGTGTAGGCCGAGCCGGCGACGGGGTGCGTGGCGGCCATCTTCCCGTAGCTGGCCGCGGTGAACAGCATCGCGACCAGGGCGAGCAGGTACGCCGAGGGCACGGTGCCCTCGGTCGTCGTCGCGACGATGCCGAAGGTGCCGAGCACGATCAGCGGCGCCATGTAGGCGAGCCCGAACAGGACGACGCCGGGCAGGCCGAGCCGGCGCTGCAGGGCGGCCGGGGCCGCGGCCGTGGAGGTCATCGGTCGTCTCCTTCTCGTGGACGCCAGCGGTCCGGGTCGATCCGGCCCTGGTAGAGCGGCAGGGGCAGCGGCGCGTCGGCCGGGGTGAACTGCTCCCACATCCGGTTGGTGCCCGCGGTGCCCTCACGGCGAACGCGCGCCACCTCGTCGAGGTCGATCGTGTGCGCGAGGACGCCCTCACCGGGCCCGGGCAGCGCGCCGAGGACGTCCCCCTCCGGCCCGACGAGCAGGCTGTCGCCCATGCCGAACGGCCCGGCCGTGTTCACGCTGGCGACGAACACCTGGTTGACGATCGCGTTCGCCCGGGCCAGCACCAGTTCCTGAACACGGTCGGGGGTGGTGGTCTGGACGGGATTGAGCACGACCTCGGCGCCCATCCAGGCAAGGTGCCGTGTCACCTCGGGGAACCACGCGTCGTAGCAGATCGAGAAGCCGACCCGCCCCGCGTCGGCCAGATCGGCGACGACGAATTCCGTACCGGGGTCGTACGGCTCGTGCGGCCGCCACGGGAAGACCTTCCGGTACCAGCCCGCCAGCTCGCCTCGCGGGGAAAAGACCAGGGCCGTGTTGAACAGCTCGCCGTGGTCACCTTCTTCGCAAACGGTGCCCGGCGCGAGCCAGATCCCCAGGTCACCGGCCAGCTCGCCGAGCTGCTTGGTCCGCGGCCCGTGCAGCGGTTGGGCGGCGGCCCGCAGCTGCTCGGTGCGGTCGTCCCCCTCGCCGTCGACGCCGCAGAGGTGCAGCTCCGGGAAAGCAGCCAGACGTGTTTCCGGAAACCGGCGAAGCACGGTCTCGACCTCACCCGCATACTCGGCGAGGGCCCTTCCGGCCGGCCTCGGCGGCGCTTGCACCAGAGCGATGGGCAGCGGTCGCGGCATGGACGAAAAATAGTCCATCTTGAACACTTAAACAAGAGTGATCAGGATGAGCAATTTGTGCGGTACGGTCGGTTCATGGCCACGGCAGACCTGGACGCCCCGTCCCTAACCGGCATTCGGCGGCTGTCGGCATTGGACACGGTCCGCGCCCGGATCGCCCTCGCCGTCGAGCTGGGCCTGCTGAAGCCGGGGGAGCGCCTGCCACCGAACGGCGACATCGCCCGAGCCCTGGGCGTCGCCGAGATCACGGTCCGCCGCGCCCTGGAGACCCTGGCCGAAGACGGCCTGATCGAGCGACGCCGCGGCCGCGGCGGCGGCACCCTGGTCGCCGAGCACCCCCCGGGCAAGCGAGTCAACGAGGTCGTCGCCTACTTCGAGTCGGCCGCGGAGGTCCGCGAGCTGATCGACCACCGCCTGGTCCTGGAGACGGGCTTGGTCCAGCTGGTGGCCAGACGCCGCCTGGACGTCGAGCGCCTCAAGGAGCTGGTCGCCCGAATGGACACGGCAACGGGCTGGGCGGAGTTCCACGAGCTGGACGCGGAGTTCCACCGGACGGTAGCCGCACCCGGCCCACCGGCCGCGGTCCGCCAGTACGAGACGGTGCTGGCGGAGCTGTACCGGTTCTACCTGCCGTACCCGTTGCAGAAACTGCGCGAGTCCAACGGCGAGCACGCAAAGCTGGTGAAGGCCCTGGCCTCCGGAAACCGAGACGCGGCGACCCGCATAACCCGCGACCACGTGGGCGGCCTGCACCAGACGATGTTCGTCGCCCTGTCCTGACCTGCGGTTTCGCCCGTGGTCGAGTTCTCGACCACCGCTCCGGGCTGGAAACGAAGCCGACCGACCCGAGAGTGGTCCGGATCCGGGCGAAGCCCCACAGACAAGACCGGCGTCGGCGCCGTGCGCCGGAGCACCGACGCCATAAGAACAGGTCAGCGGTTGCGCAGCTGCTCGCGAACCTCCATCAGCGCGAAGCCGAGCAGGTTCAAGCCGCGCCAGTAGTCCGGCCGGTCCGCGTTCTTCTCTTCGCGGGCGAGGCCGCTGCCCCAGACCAGGTCCTTCTTCGACGCCTCGACGAGCACGGCGTCACCGGTGCCGAGCAGGAACCGGCGCAGGTCGCGGTGCGCGCCGAACTTGGCGAGGTTGCCGTCCACGACGATGTCGTAGCGGTGCCGCTCCCACGTCTCGTTGTCGTACCCGGTGACCTCGCGGCCGAGCACCTTCGCCGTCTTCGGGTCGGGTGCCTGCCGGATCAGCTCGGCCTTCTCGTGGTCACCGAACAGCTCGGCCTTGCCCGCCATCATGTAGTGCTCGGCGGACGGGTAGCGGACACCGTCGACCTCGAACGGGTCCACCCACCACTGGCTCAGGCAGCTCGCCGTCGCCCGACCCGTCTTGGACGGCGCGTGGCCGTAGAACAGCAGGTACTCGGGCTCCGCACCCTCGTGGACCTTTTCGCGCAACGCTTCGACACTGCGGACTCCGTCGACCTTCACAACCATCCGCCTAGTGGACCACAGCGCTCACAGCAGGAAGTGGAAGAGGGGGCTCCCGGGCTCGATCCGCTCCACCTGCAGCGGGCTCGCGTCCATCCTGGCGAGCAGTCCCGGCAGGTCGGCCGCGCGCGGGATTTCGATGCCGACCAGCGCCGGGCCCATCTCACGGTTGGTGCGCTTGACGTACTCGAAACGCGTGATGTCGTCCTCCGGGCCGAGCACCTGCTCCAGGAACCGCCGCAGCGCGCCCGGCTCTTGCGGGAATCCGACCAGGAAGTAGTGCTTCAGCCCTTCGTGCATCAGCGAGCGTTCGAGGATCTCGCTGTAGCGGCTGACGTCGTTGTTGCCGCCGGAGACCACGACCACGACGGTCTGGCCGGGCTCGACGTCGACGACCGTGCCGAGCGCGGCCGCGGCGAGCGCGCCCGCCGGCTCGGCGATGATGCCGTCGGACTGGTACATCGCCAGCATCTCGGTGCAGATCGCGCCCTCGACGACCGACGTCAGCTCGGCGCCGCTCTCACGGATCAGCGGGTAGGTGACGCTGCCGGCGATGCGCACGGCGGCGCCGTCGACGAACGAGTCGAGCTCGGGCAGCCGCACCGGGTGCCCGGCGGCAAGCGCCGCCGCCATGCAGGCCGCGCCCGCCGGTTCGACGCCGACGATCCGGACTTCGGGGTGCCGCTCCCGCAGGAAGCTGCCGACGCCCGCGAGCAGCCCGCCCCCGCCGACCGGCACGACCACGACGTCGGGGACGAAGCCGAGCTGCTCGATCACCTCCAGCGCGACCGTGCCCTGGCCGGCGACGGTCCGGACGTCGTCGAACGCGGGCACCAGCGTCGCGCCGGTGCGCTGGGCGTCCTCGTTGGCGGCCGCGAAGGCGTCTTCGTACGTCTCGCCGACGACGATGACCTCGATGTGCGCGCCGCCGAGCGCCGCGATGCGCTCACGCTTCTGCCGCGGCGTAGTCCCTGGGACGTACACGCGCCCGTTCGCGCCGAGCCGGCGGCACGCATACGCGACGCCCTGCGCGTGGTTGCCGGCGCTGGCGCAGACGACGCCGAGCGCGCGCGTCGGGGCGTCGAGCTGGACGATGAAGTTGTAGGCGCCGCGGATCTTGTACGACCGGACGGTCTGCAGGTCCTCGCGCTTCACCCAGACCTGGGCGTCCACCCGGGACGACAGCCGCGCGCTCGGCTCCAGCGGCGTGCGGGTCACCACCCCGGCCAGCCGCTCGGCGGCCGTTTCGATGGTCGCCGCGGTCACCGTGTCGATGTCGTGCACCTGGGTGAATCTACGACTCCGGCGTCGTACCCGATCCGGCTACCCCTTGGGCACCGCCGGGTACGGCACGAACGTGCTGGTGTTCTCGTCGACCGTGAGCTGCTTGCCGATCGTCGGGAACGCGCGCTGCGAGCAGGCCGGGCGTTCGCAGACTTTGCAGCCCATCCCGATCGGGGTGGCCGCCGCGGGCTCGTCCAGGTCCAGGCCTGTCGAATAGACGAGCCGCCCCGCGTGCCGGAGTTCGCAGCCCAGGCCGACCGTGAACGTCTTTCCCGGGCTGCCGTAACCGCCGATGTTGCGCGACACCGTCCGCGCGATCCAGAAGTAGCTCTTGCCGTCGGGCAGCGTCGCGATCTGCGTCAGGATCTTGCCCGGCTGGGTGAAGGCCTCGTAGATGTTCCACAATGGACAGGCGCCGCCGACTCGGGAGAAGTGGAACCCCGCCGCGGACTGCCGCTTCGACATGTTCCCGGCCCGGTCCACGCGCACGAACGAGAACGGCACCGCGCGGTGCTTGGGACGTTGCAAGGTGGACAGCCGGTGGCAGACGGTCTCGAAGCCGACGCCGTAGTGGTCGCACAGCCGCTCGATGTCGTAGCGGAAGCGCTCGGCCGCGGCCAGGAACGGTCCATACGGGAGGATCAGTGCCCCCGCGAAGTAGTTCGCCAGGCCGACGCGGGCCAAGGACCTCGCCGCGGGGCCGGAAAACGCCCACGAGTCGGCCAGTTCGGTGATCAGGTCGTCGTACTCGAGCAGGGCGATCTGCGAAGCCATCCGGAACGCCTGCTGCCCGACGCGCAGGCTCGGCGCGAGCCGCAACGTCCGGCTCAGCGGCTCGTAACGGTGCTGCTGACCTGCGGCTTCGTCGATGCCGGCGCTGGTCACTTCGACGCCGTAGCGCTGGGAAAGGCAGTCCTTCAACGCCCCGAGCACCTGGCCGCGCTGCAGTGGGATGTCGGCCGCCATCTTCTCGGCGCGCTCGTCCAGTTCGGCGACGTAGTTCTCGCGCTCGTAGAAGAAGTCGCGGACCTCCTCGTGCGGCAACGCCGAGGCCGCGCTGCCGTGCAGGCCCAGGCCGTTTTCGGTGGTCAGCGCGGCGGTGTTCTCGACGGCGTGGCGGTAGCTGCGGTGCAGCTTGACCAGGGCCTGGGCGATCGCCGGCAGGTTCGTCGCCAGCTCGTTGAGCTCGCTCGTCGTCACGTCGACGCCGAGGGCCTCGTCGAGCAGCGCCTCCTTGACGTCGGCCACCAGCCGGGACGTGTCGTTGTTGGCGAAGAACTCGGTGTCCACGCCGAACGCCTGCGTGATCCGCATCAGCACGGGGACGGTCAGCGGGCGCGAGTTGTGCTCGATCTGGTTGAGGTAACTGGGTGAGATCTCCAGCACACGGGCGAGGTCGGCCTGGCTCATCGCCCGGCTTTCGCGGAGGTGCCGCAGCCGCGCTCCGGCGAAAGTCTTCTCCATCCGAGCCCGCCTTTCCGGAAGGTTTCCGGTCCTGAACGGTTACGTGAACGGTCAAGAACGCGGATTTTCGTGGCCGTTGCGAACCGGCGATTCGCAACCTTTGCAAAGAGCGTACGTACTCTTCGCACAAATTGGCAAATTGGACGACTGGATCGGATTTCCCCTGGCGTGCAAGGTTCAAGCCAAGCAAGGCGAGCAATCGCAAACTTCGCAACACCGGGAGAGTCCGATGACCGAACAGGCCAAGCAGGCGGCCGCGGAGCTGACCGCGAAGTGGGCGAACGATCCCCGCTGGGCGGGCGTGCAGCGCTCCTACTCGGCCGAGGACGTCGTCAAGCTGCGCGGCAGCGTCGTCGAAGAGCACACCCTGGCCCGCCGCGGCGCGGAGAAGCTGTGGGACCTCCTGCGCACCGAGGACTACATCCACGCGCTGGGCGCGCTCACCGGCAACCAGGCCGTCCAGCAGGTCCGCGCGGGCCTGCAAGCGATCTACCTGTCCGGCTGGCAGGTCGCGGCCGACGCGAACCTGGCCGGCCAGACCTACCCCGACCAGAGCCTCTACCCGGCCAACTCCGTGCCGGCCGTGGTCCGCCGGATCAACAACGCGCTGGGCCGCGCCGACCAGATCAACTGGGCCGAGGGCAACACCGACATCGACTGGTACGCCCCGATCGTCGCCGACGCGGAGGCCGGCTTCGGTGGCCCGCTCAACGCGTTCGAGCTGATGAAGGGCATGATCGCGGCCGGCGCCGCGGGTGTGCACTGGGAAGACCAGCTCGCGTCCGAGAAGAAGTGCGGTCACCTCGGCGGCAAGGTGCTGATCCCGACCAAGCAGCACGAGCGCACGCTGAACGCCGCGCGTCTCGCCTCCGACGTGCTCGACGTGCCGACCCTCGTGGTCGCCCGCACCGACGCGCAGGCCGCGACGCTGCTGACCAGCGACGTCGACGAGCGCGACCAGAAGTTCCTCACCGGCGGCCGCACCGCCGAGGGCTTCTACGAGGTCACCAACGGCATCGACCCGTGCATCGAGCGCGGCCTGGCCTACGCCCAGTACGCCGACCTCCTCTGGATGGAGACCTCGGAGCCCGACCTCGAGGTGGCGCGCAAGTACGCCGAGGCGATCAAGGCGAAGTTCCCGGACCAGATGCTCGCCTACAACTGCTCGCCGTCGTTCAACTGGAAGAAGCACCTGGACGACGCCACGATCGCGAAGTTCCAGCGCGAGCTCGGCCACATGGGTTACAAGTTCCAGTTCATCACGCTGGCCGGCTTCCACGCCCTGAACTACTCGATGTTCGACCTGGCGCACGGTTACGCCCGCGAGGGCATGACCGCCTACGTCGACCTGCAGGAGCGCGAGTTCGCGTCGGAGGCCCGTGGTTACACCGCCACGAAGCACCAGCGCGAGGTCGGCACCGGTTTCTTCGACCAGGTCGCGACCGCGCTGAACCCGGCCAGCTCCACCACGGCGCTGAAGGGTTCCACGGAGGAAGCCCAGTTCTGACGCACTTCGCGGGCCGGCGGCGACCCCTGCGCCGCCGGCCCGCGACCCCACTTCCCTTCCCTGCACAGCTCTGCTCGCGGAGGCACCCCATGGTTGATCGACTGAACTACCGCATCGAGGTCACCGGGCCGGTCGAGGGCCGGTTCGCCGAAATCCTCACCCCGGCGGCACTCGACTTCCTGGCCAAGCTCGACAACACGTTCGCCGGCCGCCGGCGCGAGCTGCTCGACGCCCGCCGCGTGCGACGCGAGGAGCTGCAGTCGGGGGAGAAGCCGCTCGGCTTCCTGCCCGAGACCCGCCGGATCCGCGACGACGAGTCCTGGAACGTTGCGCCGACGGCGCCGGGCCTGGAGGACCGCCGCGTCGAGATCACCGGCCCGACCGACCGCAAGATGACGGTCAACGCGTTGAACTCCGGCGCGAAGGTCTGGCTGGCGGACTTCGAGGACGCGACGTCGCCGACGTGGCACAACGTGATCGACGGCCAGCTCAACCTGTTCGACGCGATCCGCCGCAACATCGACTTCACCACCGAGGCCGGCAAGCGGTACACGATCGGGGACGACCCGGCGACGATCGTCGCGCGCCCCCGCGGCTGGCACCTGGTGGAGAAGCACATCCGCATCGACGGCCGTCCGGTGTCGGCGAGCCTGGTCGACTTCGGGCTGTTCTTCTTCCACAACGCCCGCCAGCTGCTCGCCCGCGGTGTCGGCCCGTACTTCTACCTGCCGAAGCTCGAGAACCACCTCGAAGCGCGGCTGTGGAACGACGTCTTCCTGCTGGCGCAGCGCGAGCTCGGCGTCCCGCGCGGCACGATCCGCGCCACCGTGCTGATCGAGACGATCACCGCCGCGTTCGAGATGGACGAGATCCTCTACGAACTGCGCGAGCACGCGGCGGGTCTCAACGCCGGTCGCTGGGACTACATCTTCAGCATGATCAAGAACTTCGCCGCGCACGGCGCCGACTTCGTGCTGCCGGACCGCGCGCAGGTCACGATGACCGTGCCGTTCATGCGCGCCTACACCGAGCTGCTGGTGCGGACGTGCCACAAGCGCGGCGCGCACGCCATCGGCGGCATGGCGGCGTTCATCCCGAGCAAGGACCCCGAGATCAACGCGACGGCGCTGGAGAAGGTCCGTGCCGACAAGGAACGCGAGGCCGGCGATGGTTTCGACGGCTCCTGGGTCGCGCACCCCGGTCTGGTCCCGGTCTGCCGCGAGGTCTTCGACGGCGTGCTCGGCGGCTGGCCGAACCAGCTCGGCAAGCTCCGCGAGGACGTCGACGTCACGGCCGAAGACCTGCTGGACGTCGCGAGCGCCGGCGGCGAGGTCACCGAGGCGGGTGTCCGCGCGAACATCAACGTCGCGCTGCGCTACGTCGACGCGTGGCTGCGCGGCACCGGCGCGGCGGCGATCCACAACCTGATGGAGGACGCGGCCACCGCGGAGATCGCGCGCTGCCAGATCTGGCAGTGGATCCGCAACGGCACGAAGCTCGAGGACGGCACCGCGCTGACCCGTGAGCTGACGGTCGAGTTCCTGGACGACGAACTGGCGTCGGTCCGCGCGGAACTCGGCGACGGCAACCGCCTCGGCGACGCGTACGAGATCTTCACCGAGACCGCGCTCGGCGAGAAGCTGCCGAGCTTCCTCACCACGGGTGCCTACGCGCGGTACCTCACAGACGCCCGGTAGCAGGGCTCCGACGGTCCCTACCTGACGAGGGACCGTCGGCACCACACCCTTGTTGGGATGGTGTGGTCCGGAACTGGTCCGACGGCGGTGGCTCCCCGCCGTCGGACCAGTTTCATTTTTTCGGCGTACCTTCCCGGGCATGAGCCTGAGCTTCCCGGGCGAGACGCCCGAGTACCGCGCCGCGCGTGCCAACCTGCTGGAACGCGAAGTCAGGCTGCGGCGCGAACTCGAAGCGGCCGCCGAGCAGCGCCGCGAGCTGCCACCCGGCGGTCTCGTCCCCGAGGACTATGTCCTCCAGAGCGACAACGGCGAAGTGCGACTGTCCGATTTGTTCTCGCCGGGCAACGACACCCTGGTCGTCTACCACTACATGTTCCCGCGCGATCCCACCGACGACCGGCCCGGTCCGGCATCGGGAGAAAGCGCGCGACTGACCCTCGCGCAGGGCCCGTGCCCGTCCTGCACGGCGTTGCTCGATCAGCTCGACGGCGCGATGGAGCATTTTGCGCCACACGCCGATTTCGCCGTCGTCGCGCGAGCGCCCATCGAGCACCTGCTGACGTTCGCCGCCGAACGAGGCTGGCGCCGGCTGCGGCTGTTCTCGTGCGCGGGCACCACGTTCAGCCGGGACTACCACGGCGAAGAGACCGACGGCAGCCCTCGCCCGATGCTCAACGTCTTCCACCGCGGCGACGACGGGATCCGCCATTTCTGGGGCTCCGAGCTGCTGTACGAGCCGGCCGAACCAGGCCAGGACCCGCGCCACGTCGGAACGATCGAACCGGTGTGGAACCTGTTCGACCTCACCCCGCACGGCCGTGGTCCGGATTGGGACGAACAGCTCAGCTACTGCCACGAGTGAGCGGTGCGACCTGTCCGGGCGCACCGCTCACGACGTCAGCTCACCGCGTACGCCCGGAGCACGGGTTGCCGCACCGTATTCCTGCCGTCGTCGGACGCCGTGGCGAAACCCTTCGTCGGGTTCCGCAAGCAGACCGTCCAGTGGTCACCCGTGCGCGTGACCGCGGCGGGCTGCCACGTGTGGCCGTCGTCGGCCCGCCGTCCTGTCGCTCGACGTAGGCCAGGAACGGAAACCAGCCGGCCGCCCGGTGCCGAGTTCCGCAGGTCGACGTCCGGATCGAACCGCGCGGTCAGCAGCGGCGACGACGGCCGACGGGCCGCGCAAGGGGCAACGTCTGGGCCCCGGTGACCCGGCTCGGCAGTGTCAACGGCCGGACGGCACCGGCGTCATCGTGGAAGCGCAGAGCGTCGCCGGAAGCGCGAAGCAGTACGGCGCTCCCGAGAGGCCGGCGCCGCCGCTGAGCCTCGCCTAACTGACGGAGGTGGCGCTCGACCCGGGGCTGACGCTCTACCCCTGAGCGGCCAGGAGGACCTTCGCGGCCGCACGGGCCGTGCTCGCCTCGCCCGGGTCGCCGGTGATCGCGGCGAGCACGGTCGCGCCCTCCACCAGGGAGAACAGCTGGTCGGCGACGCCGTGGTCGGGAACCAGACCACGCAGGTAGGCCCGCAGCTCGTCCTTGTGCTTGCGGATCGCGGCGGCGATCCCAGGCGCCGGTTCGCCGAACTCGCCGAAGGAGTTGACGAACGCGCAGCCGCGGAAGCCGGGCTCGCGGAACCAGTCGTGCAGCCAGTCGAACACGGCCAGCGGGTCGTCGCCGCGGGCGTGGACGAATTCGCGCAACGACCGCCGCCAGCGTTCGTCGCGGCGCAGGAGGTAGGCCTCGACCAGGTCGTTCTTGGCCGGGAAGCATTGGTAGAGCCGTTTGAGCGAGACGCCGGACCGCGCGCGGACGGCGTCCATCCCGACGGCCTGCACGCCGTGGGCGTAGAAGAGCTCCTCGGCGGCCTCCAGCAGCCGGTCGGTCGCCTCCGTGGGATTCATGTCACCTGCCTCTAGTGCGGAGAATGAGCGTTCTCTACTCTAGCGGCAGACCTGGAGAACGAACGTTCTCTGGCGTTCGGAAGGAGCCGTCCATGACCCCGCGCCCGCCGTTCCCGCCGTTCGACGAGGACACCGCCCGCCAGAAGGTCCAGGCCGCCGAGGACGCGTGGAACACCCGCGATCCGGAGCGGGTCTCGCTGGCCTACACGGAGGATTCGGTGTGGCGCAATCGCGACCAGCACGTCGTCGGCCGCACGCGGATCGTCAAGTTCCTGACCGCGAAATGGGAGCGCGAACTGGACTACGCGCTGCGCAAGGAGCTGTGGGGTTTTCGCGGCAACCGCATCGGCGTCCGTTTCCAGTACGAGTCCCGCAACGCCGACGGCCAGTGGTTCCGCAGCTACGGCAACGAGCTGTGGGAGTTCAGCGACGAAGGCCTGATGCGCCGCCGCGAGGCGAGCATCAACGACGTCGCGATCACCGAGGCCGACCGCCGCATCTTCGGCCCGCGCCCCGAGTCCGAGCACGGCGTCCTGCTGCCGGTCTTCTAGCTGCTTCCGCTTGCAGCGGAACCTCGCCCGCCCGCGTATTTCCGTCGGCACCCTCGGAGGCATGACGGCACCGGCGTTCGGCGGCGAAGTGAGCGAGTACTACCAGCGGTTCCGCCGCGGCTACCCGCCCGAAGTCGCGGACGCCCTGGTCAGCGCGTGTGGTCTCACACGCGACGACGTCGTGCTCGACCTCGGCTGCGGCACCGGCCAGCTCACCCGGGTCCTGGCGCCGCGGGCCGGCGCCGTGCTGGGCATGGACCCGGAACCGGACATGCTGTCCGAGGCCCGCCGGGCGACGACCGAGCCGAACGTCACCTGGCTCCTGGGCGCGGACACCGATGTCCCCGCGCTGACCACAGCCCTCGGCCCCGGCCGGCTGGGCGCGGTGACGGTGGCGCAGGCGTTGCACTGGATGGACCACGAGCAGCTGTCCGCGGCGGCGCGCCCGCTCCTGCGCGCCGGCGGCGGTGTCGCGGTGGTGACCAACGGCGAGCCGCTGTGGCTGCAGGACACCGCGTGGTCGTCCGCGCTACGACAGGTCCTGTCCGACCATCTCGGCGTCCCGCTGCATCGGACGTGCGGCACCGACACGGCAAGCCAGGAGCGCTACCGCGAGGCTCTCTCGGCCGCCGGATACGCCGTCGACCTGAGGGTTGTCGAATACTCGGCCACGCTCACCGTCGAGGAGATCGTCGGTGGAGTCTTTTCGGCCATGAGCCCGGACCAGCTGCCGGCCCCTGAGGCGAGGCCCGAGTTCACCGAGCGCGTCCGGCGCGCGGTCGAGCCCTGCGGTCCGCTGCACGAACACGTCCGTGTCCGGATTTTGACCGGGGTTCGCTAACGGGCGAATCGGTCACGGTAGGCGATTACGTAGCCGCCCGTGGTGTTCTCCCTATTGTTTCGCCGGGAGGGGGCGCGGATGCTCGCTGCGTGGTGCTCGTCGCGCCACTGCCCCCCGAGGAGTTCCGATGACCAGCAAGTTGAGCGCTGTGCTTGTTGCGCTTGTCGCCCTTTTCGCCTGCGCGTCCGTCGTCGCCGCGGCCATGGCCACCTCGGCGGCGCATCCGGACCGCGTCCAGGTCCGCCACTTCTGAGGCGTCCCGGTACCTACAGTTCCGGGATGCCGGCCGCGACCGGCTCGAACGCGTTGCCGGTGGCGATCTTCGGCCGCGGCAGTTCCACCGGTTCACCCGGCTTCGCACGCCGGTAGACCGCGGCGGTCGCCTCGGCGATCCGGCCCCAGTCGAAGTCGGCGGCCAGCCGTGCCTGCGCCGCCTGGGCCCGCCGCGCCGCGGCGTCCGCGTCGTTCAGCACGGCGGTCACCGCGTCGGCCAGGGCACTGACGTCACCCGGGCTGAACGCCAGCCCGGTCTCGCCGTGGACGACGACCTCACCCAGCCCGCCGGCGGTGGACGCCACGAGCGGTGCCTTCGCGGCCGCGGCCTCCAGGGCGACGATCCCGAACGGCTCGTACCGGCTGGGCAGGACCACGGCGTCGGCCGCGGTCAGCGCCGCGCGCAGGTCCCGGTCGGACAGGTGCCCGACGAAGTCGACCGCGCGCCGCACCCGCAGCTTCCGCGACTGCTCGACGAGCTCGTCGAAGTGTCGTCCTTTTCCGGCCACGACCACCCGCGTGCCGGGGTGCCGACGCCGGATGCGGGGGAGCGCGGCCAGCAGGTCCTGGACACCCTTCTCCCACTCGAGTCGTCCGAAATAGAGCAACAGCGGCGCACCGGCCGGGCTGTAGACCTCGCGGGCGTGGGCGATTTCGTCGGCCGGCACCTGCCAGCCGCGTTCCTCGATGCCGTTGTGGATCACCGTCACGTCGTCGGCCTCGAGCTCGAAGAGGTGCGCGACCTCGCGGCGCATGGCCTGCGAGCACGTGATCAGGGCGTCGGCCCGGTTGGCCAGCCACCACTCGACCGAGTGAACTTGCTGGTTCAGCGGGTGCGACAGCCAGCCGGAGTGCCGTCCGGCCTCCGTGGCGTGGATCGTGCCGACGAGCGGCACCCGCGCGGCCTCGGCGATCGCGATGGCCGGGTGCGCGACCAGCCAGTCGTGCGCGTGGACGACGTCCGGCTGCCAGCTGCGAAGCAGGTCCTGCGCGGCGCGGACCATGGCGTGCCCCATGGCCAGCGTCCAGGCGACGAGGTCGCGTTCGAAGGTCACGTGCATCGGATCCTCGGCAACCCGGATGATCCGCACGCCTTCGACGACGCGGTCGGTGCGCGGGTGCGTCCCGGCGTCGGTGCCGGCGGCGTGCCGGCACAGGACGACAACCTCGTGACCCTGCCGGACCAGGTGGCCGGCAAGCGCGTGCACGTGCCTGGCCAGGCCGCCGATGGCCACTGGCGGGTACTCCCAGGACAGCATCAGCACACGCATGCGGAGAGGTTACTCGCGAGTCGGAAGTGCCCGGCGGCACCCGGGGAAGCCGACTCACGAGGGATGTCGCTAATGTGACGACGGTCACTGGCCGGGTCCGGGATCTCTGCCACCATCGGCCGGGATGACTCCTCCTGAAGACACCGGCTGGCGGCGGCTCGACCCCGTCCTGCCCACCCCGTGGTCCGCCGACGTCGGCCCGGACAACGCGCTGCCCGAGTACCCGCGGCCTCAGCTGACCCGGCCTCGCTGGCTGAACCTCAACGGCGTCTGGGAGTACGCGGGCTGGCCGGCGGCCGCGGACGAGCCCCGGCCGTCCGGCTACGCCGAGTGGATCCTGGTGCCGTTCCCGCCGGAGTCGGCGTTGTCCGGAATCGGACGACGCGACGAGGTCCTCTGGTACCGCCGCCTCGTCGAGACCCCGGACGACTGGCGCGGCGACCGCGTCGTCCTGCACTTCGGCGCGGTCGACCAGAAGGTCCAGGTCTGGGTCAACAACCAGCTGGTCGCGACGCACGAGGGCGGCTACACGGCGTTCAGCGCGGACATCACCGACGTCCTGCGGTCGGCGGGCCCGCAGGAGCTGACCGTCCGCGCCGAGGACCGCACCGACATCGAGCCCTTCCCGGTCGGGAAGCAGCGCAACGCCCCAGACGGAATTTGCTACACGGCGTCGTCGGGCATCTGGCAGACGGTCTGGCTGGAGCCGGTACCCGAGTCCCGCATCGAGCAGCTGGAGCTGACCCCGGACCTAGCCGGCGTGACGGTGTTCCCACAGGTCACAGGCGGCGAAGAAGTCGTGGTCGTGCTTTCGACCACCGACGGCGAGGTGGCGCGCGGCTCGGGCGGAGCCGGCACGTCGGTGCGCGTGGACGTTCCCGAACCACACCTCTGGACCCCCGACGACCCCCACCTCTACACCCTGGAAGTCCGGCTGCTCGACCACCACGGCGCGGTCCTGGACGAGGTCGGCAGTTACACGGGCCTCCGGACCGTCGGCCTCATCCCCGACGCCGACGGACGTCCGCGGATCGCGCTCAACGGCCGGATCACCTTCCTCCACGGCCCGCTCGACCAGGGCTACTGGCCCGACGGCATCTCGACCGCGCCGACCGACGACGCCCTGCGGTTCGACCTCGAAAAGACGAAGGAGCTGGGCTTCAACTTCGTCCGCAAACACGTCAAGGTCGAGCCGGCTCGCTGGTACTTCTGGGCCGACACACTTGGCCTGGTCGTCTGGCAGGACATGCCGTCCCTGACGGTGTCGTTCGACGGCCCGCCCGGCATCGCGCCGGACCCGGTTCCCCAGGCGCGCGAGCGGTTCGAAGCCGAACTGATCAAAATGATCACCCAACTTCGGGCGGTCCCGTCGATCGTCGCCTGGGTGCCGTTCAACGAGGGGTGGGGCGAGTACGACACGGCCCGTGTCGCGGAACTGGTCAAGTCGCTCGACCCGACGCGGCTGGTGATCGCCAACAGTGGCGTCAACTGCTGCTTCTCCCGCCCTGACACGGGTGCGGGTGACGTCTACGACGACCACACGTACGTCGGCCCCGGCGAACCGACTGTCCACGACGGCAGGGCGATCGTCGACGGTGAGTACGGCGGTCTCGGCCTGGTCCTGGACGACCACCGCTGGCCCGGCCCGCCGAACGCGTACGAGATGACCCCGACGTCGGAACGGCTCACCGAGCGCTACGCGGAGGTGAGCGCCCGCTTGGAGCGAGTGATCGTGGAGCGCGGCCTGTCCGGCGCGATCTACACCCAGACGACGGACGTCGAAAACGAGGTCAACGGCCTGCTGACGTACGACCGCGAGGTCATGAAAGTCGACCCGGCGATCGTGGCGAAGTGCGTCCGCGCGGTGATCGACGCGGGCTCCGGCTGATTTTCGGCAACACCCCCGCGCTGTGCCTCCACCAAGCTGTCGTCGGACTTCGCGACCGGTTGGCAACCTCCGGAGGCCCGGGCGGGCCGTGGCTAGCTTTCGGCGACCGCCGTGAGCAGGGCATCGCGGCCGTGGTCGAGTGCCGACAACAACGCGCCTCGCAGGGCCGCCGAGTCCGTCACCGTGCCTGCCTCCACCCGGACCGGGCCCGGCGCCCCCGCAGTGACCGTTCGCCGGATTTCGGCCACCAGCTCCGGACGGCTCCCGGCCGGGCCGCCCAGCAGGACCACGTCCGGGTCGACGATGGTGCAGATCGCGGCCACGGCCCGGCCGAGCGTCGCGCCCAGCTGCCGTAGCCGCGAGGCGGCCACGGCGTCACCCTCGGCCGCGCGTGAGAGCGTGGTCAGAATCGCGTCCACGTCCAGCGACGGCGCGTCCGACCTGCCGAAACCCTGGCCTGCCAGTGCCTCGGCGAGCGTCGCGCCCGAGCTGTCGAGATAACCAATCTCGCCCGCCAGGCCGTGCGCACCGCGGATCAACTGGTCGCCGACGTAGAGACTCACGCCGAGCCCGGCGCCGACGTAGACGTAAGCGAAGCTCTTCGCGTCCCGCGCCGCGCCTTCCCTGCGTTCGGCGAGTGCCGAAAGATTGACGTCGTTGTCGAGCAGGACGTCCCGGCCGATTTCGCCGGCCCGGATCGTGCCCTCGGGGAACGGTGACCCGGGGAGCGCGACCACCTCGTGTGTCACCGAATCGACCGGGTTGGCCACCGAGACGGCCGTCGCGCGGATCGGTCCCGATCCGTCGGCGCTCGCAGCGGCGACGGCGGCACGGACCGCTGTGGTCATCGGGCGACCATCCGGCGCGTGGTGATCGGCGGCCAGGACCGCGCCGGTCAGATCCGTCGTCACGGTGCGGATGCCCTGCTGGTTGACCTCCGCGGCGACGACCCGGCCGGCATTCGCGGCCAGTTCGTAGAACGTGGCGATCCGGCCGCGGCGGCCGGTCTGGTCGGTGCCGGTTGCCCTCAGCGCGCCTGCCGTCTCGAGCCGCCGGACGGACTCGGAAATCGTCGGCTTCGAGATCCCGGTGGTCGCGGCCAGCTCGGCGCGTGTGGTCCGGTTGTGGACGAAGACGTGGTCGAGCACCGCGCGGTCGGTCATGGCCCGCAGCATCGCCAGGCGCGGGAGCGGCCGGTCGGGGTCGGACATCGCACCTCTTGTGGCCGGGAACGGACGGGGTTACCGTAGCGAGGACATTCTAGTAAGGAGTCCTAACCAAAAGATCGCGGAGGACACCGATGACCACCACAGAACTGTCGGCGAACATGTCCGAGGCCGTCACGCGGACCAAGAGCGAGCTGCGGGCCAGGATCGGCGACGTCGCGGGCGCGTTCGCCGAAGTCCGGGACTGGATGCGACGGGAGGTCGACACCGTCGCCGCCGACCAGGACGCTTTCCCCGTGGTCCGATTCCGCGACATCGCCGACGGGACCGTTTCCCAGAGGACCGTCGACGCCGTCCGGCGGCGAGGCTGCGCCGTCGTCAAGGGCACCTTCGCGCGCGAAACGGCCGAGGGCTGGGACGCCGAACTCGCCGCCTACCTGGCCGACAACGACTTCGCGGGGACTTACCAAGGGTCGGCCGACGACGTCTTCGCCGGGCTCGCGTCCGGCCAGCCGCAGATCTACCCGGTCTACTGGTCGAAGCCGCAGATCCAGGCGCGCCAGCACGAGCACATGGTCGCCGTCCGGCGATTCCTCAACTCCTTCTGGCGGCACGAGTCCGAGGGCCGCGTCTGGTTCGACCCCGACCGCGACACGGCCTACCCCGACCGCATCCGGCGTCGCGCTCCCGGGTCGGCGTCGCTCGGGCTGTCCGCGCACACCGACTCCGGCTCGGTCGAACGCTGGCTGCTGCCCGCCTACCAGCAGGTGTTCCGGAACGTCTTCGCCGGAAACTGGCAACAGTACGACCCGTGGGACGGCGCTCACCGCACCGAAGTGGACGAATTCCCGTCCACCGTCATGTGCTCGGCCTTCCGCACCTTCCAGGGCTGGACGGCGTTGTCGGAAATGCGACCGGGCGACGGCGTCCTGCAGGTGGTGCCGATCCCGTCCGCGATCGCGTACGTCCTGCTTCGCGCGCTTCAGGACGACATCCCCGACGACGACCTCTGCGGCGCCGCCAACGGCCAGGCGCTGCCGGTCAGCGACAAGTACCACGACGACCTGCTGCCGGCGCTGACCTCGATTCCCGCCGTCGAACCGGGCGACACGGTCTGGTGGCACGGCGACGTCATCCACGCCGTCGCCGACGGCACCAATCCGGACCGCTGGGGAAACGTCATGTACATCCCGGCGAGCCCGCACTGCGCGAAGAACGCCGCGTACGCCGAAAAATGCGGCCGGGCATTCCTGGCCGGCAAGAGCCCGGGCGATTTCGCGCCGGAAGACTACGAAGTGAACTGGACCGGTCGCGCCACGGCCGACGACCTCAACGACGTCGGACGCGCTCAACTCGGGCTGTGAACGTGCCGGGGCGGGAGGCCACCGCCCCGGCACGGCGGAGCGGGATCTACAGGTGCAGCCAGAGTCCCAGGTGGAGACCCAGGATGTTGATGTGTCCGTGGTGATGGTGGTGGCCGACGCACAGCAAGCAGTGTCGAGCCTGGCCGGCCACGTCGGACTGCGGCGCGGCCGAGGCCGTACCCGCCGCCGGTCCGGCCAGCAGCAGCCCGAGTGCCACGGGGAACGCGGCCAGCGCGGCCCGGCGTCTGGAGGTGCTCATCGGTGATCCCTTCTCGCACGCGACGACGCCGGAATGGCGTCGTGAAAAGTATTCGGTGCGGAGCGGGGAAAACGGCAGGCTGATCACCCGGGGTTCGACCGTCCGGATCACGAAAACGGTTTTCAGGCGCGTTTCCGTGATACCCGAACGGCCGCTGGAACCCGTCGATCCGGTGAAATCCGGGGACGCCGGGGGAGTGCGCCCCCGGGCCGTGGTTACGCGGGAAGGGCTGCCTCGATGGCCTTGACGACCGTCTCGTCCTCGGGCTCGGTGCGCGGCCGGAACCGCGCCAGGACCTCGCCGTCGGCGCTGACGAGGAACTTCTCGAAGTTCCACTGGACGTCGCCGGACGCGCCCTCGGCGTCCTCCGTCTTGGTCAGCTCCGAGTACAGCGGGTGCCGCTCGTCGCCGTTGACGTCGATCTTCTCGAAAAGCGGGAAGGTGACGCCGTAGGTCGTGGAGCAGAACGTCTGGATCTCCTCCGCGCTGCCCGGTTCCTGCCCGGCGAACTGGTTGCACGGAAAACCGACCACGGAGAAGCCCTGGGCGCCGAAGCGCTCCTGCAGCCGCTCAAGGCCGGAGTACTGCGGCGTCAGGCCGCACTTCGACGCCACGTTGACCACCAGCAGCGCCTTGCCGGCCAGCGCACCCAGCGAGCTGTCCTGCCCGTCGAGCGTCTTGACCGGAATTTCGTGGATCCCCATCCGATGGGTCCTCTCTCTAGTACTTGAGCGCCCGGGCGTCGAGGTGCCCGAACGGTCCGTCTTCGACGCGGTAGGCCGCGGCCAGTTCTTCACCCCGCGCGCGGTCGCCGCGGCGCAACGCCCCGGCCAGCGCGTCGAAGCGTTCGGTGTGCACCGCGGCCCGTCGCCGCGCGTAGTCGGCGGCGGAGTCCTTGGTGACCATGAACGCCCAGTCGCTTTGCAATGCCAGCATCGCCTCGGCGACGGCTTGGTCGGCGACGGCGTCACGAGCCGTGGTCGGTAAATCGGCGACGAGGTCCAGCAGCCGTTTCTGCAACGCCGTGTTGGCCTCGACCATGTCCTGGACCTGCTCGCCGTCCCAGACGCGCCAGTCCTTGCCCGACCCCCACGACGACGCGGGCAGGTCGATCGGCGGGCCGACGTGCCCGGCTTCGAGCGCGCCCTTGAGCGTCGTCACCCGCACCCCGGCCTCGGGCAGGGCGCGCAGTACGCCCTCCAGCCAGGCCGGTCCTTCGTGCCACCAGTGCCCGAACAGCTCCGTGTCGTACGCGGCGACCACGAGCGACTCGCGCCCGTGTTGCCGCTTCAGCGACCGCAGCCGCGTGACGACGGTGTCGACGAAGTCCTTGACGTGCAGGCCCAGCACGTCCGCGGCGAGTGCCGGGTCGTACGGCGCCTTGTCCTGCGGCTCGATCGTCTTGCCGGTGACGCGTGATGCTTTGAGGCCGACCTCGTGCGCCCAGGTGTGGAAGTCGCGATAAGCGGCGTGGCCGGGGTAGCCGGCTTTCGGTGACCAGACGCGGTAAGTGACTTCGAGGTCGCGGCCGAAGGCGAGGACGTCGCTGTCGCCGACCGGCCGGGCGGCCCAGGTCTCGCCGCGCAGCGACGGGCCGTCGACCATGAACCGCCGCACGCCGACGGCCGCGTAGTCGTTTTCCAGACCAGGCGCGTAGCCGCATTCTGGCGCCCAAATTCCCTCGGGCCGCGAACCGAGCCGCAACGCCGTGTCGGTGAGGCCGGCGTTCAGCGCGAACTCCCGCACTCGTGGGTCCAGCAGCGGCTGGAACGGGTGGGCCAGCGGCCCGCCCAGCACCTCGATGGTCGAGTTGTCGACCAGGGACCGCAGGATCGGGGAGAAGCCGTGCCGCCAGCGCGTCCCGAGCTCCTCGGCCGCGCGTACGGCGGTCCGGTGTTCGGCCGCGGCCAGCTCGCGCAGGATCGGGTCGTCGCGCCACAGCGTCGACGCGTGCTGGGCGCGCAGCTGCCAGTGGCCGAGCCAGTCGTGGCACGCGCGGATGCTGTACGGGTCGTCGAGCTGCGCGGCGAGCACCGGCGTCATGCCGAGTGTCAGCACATCACGGCGGCCTTCGGCGGCGAAGCGTTCGAGCAGGTCGACCATCGGCAGGTAGGAATGCGCCCACGCCTGGTACAGCCATTCCTCACCGACCGGCCAGGTCCCGTGGTGCGGCAGCCACGGCAGGTGGCTGTGCAGGACGAGGCAGAACGAGCCCTCGTAGGTGTCCGTCATCGGCGCACCGCCACGGCGATCAGGTCGAGGCTCGCGTCGAGGTCGTCGCCGTGGATGTCGAATCCGGTTGTCTCGATCGCGGCGACGTCGGCGAGCAGCGCCTCCGGCCAGACGGCCTGCCCGGGCAGCTCACCCATGACGACGTCCAGCTGCGCGTCGATGATCGAGCCGCCGTACCGCTCGTCGAGCGCGCGGACGGCCTCGCCGTGGTGCAGGCCGTGCAGCGTCTCGACCTCGAAACCGGCGTCCGAGAGCAGCCCGGCCAGCTCGGAGGGCGCCAGCTCGCGTGTGTGGTACGGATTCAGCGGCGTGTCGCTGTCCGGGGTGAAGGTGAGCCGGTTCGGGGTCGTGACCAGCAGTTTGCCGCCCGGCGACAACACCCGCCGGCACTCGGCGAGGAACCCGGCCTGGTCCCAGAGGTGTTCGATGACCTGGAAATTGGCCACGACGTCCACCGAGGCGTCCCGCAGCGGCAAGTACGCCAGGTTCGCCCGCGCGACGGCAACCTCGGGGTACCGGCGCGCGACGTGCTCGGTGGTCGGCACGTCGTAGTCCAAGGCGAGCACCCGGCGGGCCGTGGTCGCGACGAGCCCCGCGCCGTAGCCCTCGCCGCAGCCGGCTTCGAGCACCGTCGCGTCCGCGCAGTGGGGGAGCAGCGCGACGTACGCGGCCTCGTGGCGCCTGAACCAGTAATTCTCGACGGCGATGCCGGGCACGGTCCGTTCGCCGGTCAGATGCAGCGCCTCGGCCCGGGTGGCTGGGGTGGTCACGTCCGCGACCCTAGCGGTGTCACGTCCGGCGCGGCCGTCTCGTTCCGTGGTCATGCAACGGACCATCACCCGCGTACTCCTTGTGTTCTTCGGCGTAGTCGAGGCCGTGACCGGAATCTGGCCACTGGTCAGCCCGACCGGCTTCTACCAGCACTTTCCCGGCTTCCGCACCGGCTGGGTCTCGATGGACGGGCCCTTCAACGAGCACCTCCTGCGCGACTTCGGCGGCCTCAACCTGGCCCTCGCGGCCCTGCTGATCGGCGCCGCCGTGATCGGCACCACAGCCGTGGCGCGGCTGGCCGGCGTGGCGGCGTTGCTGTTCGGCCTGCCGCACTTCCTTTACCACCTCGGCCACGTATCGCATTTCGATCAAATTGATCAGGTTCTCATCATCACGACGACAGGTCTCGGCGCCGTGGTGCCGATCGTGCTGCTGCTGATCCCCGCGCGCCGGGTCAGTCCACCGGCGACACCGTGATGCCGAGCGCGCCCGGGCCGAGGTGCGCGCCGATGACCGTGCTCGCTTCGACGACCATGCTTTCGGCCATCCCGGACACGCGGCGCTCGATCTGGCGGCCGATCTCGAGTTCGTGATCGCTGGCGCCGAACCGGGTCACGGCGATGTCGACGCGGAAGCCGCCCGACTTCCGCACCGCGAGGTCGACCATCTTGGCCAGCGCCCGCCGCGTGCCGGGGACGCGGGCGAGGGGGGAGACCTCGCCATCCTTGACCGTGAGCAGCGGCTTGATGGAGAAGGCGGTGCCGACCGTCGCCTGCGCGGCGCCGATCCGCCCGCCTCGCCGGAGGTACTCCAGCGTGTCGACGTAGATGAACTCGGTACTCGTGAAGCACCGGCGTTCGGCGGCCTCGATGACCCGGGCGGCGTCCCCGCCGAGGGCGGCCGCCCGGGCCGCGGCGATGGCGGCGAAGCCGAGACTCATCCCGGTGGTGCGGCTGTCGAGGACGTGCACGGGGATCCGGACCTGCTGGGCGGCCTCCCGGGCCGCGCGGACGGTGTCGGACATCCGGCCGGAGAGGTGGATGCTGACGATGGCGGTGGCACCCGAGGCGGCGGCCTCCTGGTAGGTCCAGAAGAACGCCCCCGGGTCCGGGGGCGACGTGGTGATCACCTGGCCGGCTCTCATCGTGTCGATGACCTTGCCGCGGTCGAAGCGGTTTTCGTCGTCGAAGTGGCTTCCCATGTTGAGCTGGATCTGCACGACGCCGATGGCCCAGCGGGCGGCGACGAGGTCGGGAAGGCACGAGCTGGAGTCGGTGATGACGGCGATGCGCGCTGGCATGGTGCCGGAGGTTAACCCCTAACGGCCTACTGGCAGTAGGCCGAGGTTGGTCCGATCGGACGAACGGCGGTTCAGGTGGGGCAACCGGCCGACTACCGGGACGATAGTCCCACTAGATTGCGCATCCAGGTGAATGGCGTCACCTCGGCGGGTCCTGACGGCGGAATGGCCCTAATCTACCGGCCAGTAGAGCACTGACCCGTGGTGCGTCCGCGGGCCACAACCGGGAGGTCGAAGAAGACCCATGACCAACATCGTTGTCCTGGTCAAGCAGGTACCGGACACCTACTCGGAGCGCAAGCTCAGCGGGGCCGACCACACCCTTGACCGTGAATCCGCCGACGCCGTGCTCGATGAGATCAACGAGAAGGCCGTCGAAGAAGCCCTGAAGATCAAGGAAGCCGGCGAGGGCGAGGTCACCGTGATCTCGGTGGGCCCCGACCGCGCGACCGACGCGATCCGCAAGGCGCTGTCCATGGGCGCCGACAAGGCCATCCACGTCTCCGACGAGGCGCTGCACGGCTCCGACGCCATCGCCACCGCGAAGGTCATCGCCGCCGCGATCGGCAAGGTCGAGGGCTACGACCTGATCATCGCCGGCAACGAGTCCTCCGACGGTCGCGGCGGCGCCGTCCCGGCGATCCTCGCCGAGCTGCTCGGCCTGCCGCAGGTCACCTACGCGCGTGAGGTCACCGTCGACGGCACGACCATCAAGGCCGTCCGCGAGACCGAGGACGGCCTCACCCACCTCGAGGCGAACCTGCCCGCGGTGGTCAGCGTCGGCGAGAAGATCAACGAGCCGCGCTACCCGTCCTTCAAGGGCATCATGGCCGCGAAGAAGAAGCCGGTCGAGACCTTCACCATCGCCGACCTGGGTGTCGACGCGGGCGAGGTCGGCCTGGCCAACGCCTGGTCCACGGTCACCGAAGCCTCGCCGAAGCCGCCGCGCACCGCCGGCGAGAAGGTCGAGGACGAGGGTGACGGCGGTACCAAGGTCGCCGAGTACCTGGTCGGCCAGAAGCTCATCTGACAAGGGTTCGAGGAGGAAGTAGAACAATGGCTGAAGTACTCGTCCTCGTCGACCACGTCGACGGTGAGGTCAAGAAGGTCACGCTGGAGCTGCTGACCGCGGCCCGCGCGCTCGGTGAGCCGTCGGCCGTCGTCGTCGGCCCGACCGGCACCGCGGCCAAGGCCAAGGAGTCGCTGGCCGCGCACGGCGCCGCCAAGGTGTATGTCGCCGAAGGCGGCGACGCCTCGAACTACCTGGTCACGCCGAAGGTGGACGTGCTCGCCGCGCTGGCGCAGCAGGCGTCCCCGGCCGCCGTGCTCGTCACCGCCAGCGGTGAGGGCAAGGAGGTGGCCGCGCGCCTGGCCGTCCGGCTCGGCTCCGGCCTGATCTACGACGCCGTCGGTGTCAACGGCGACGGCGTGATCGACCAGTCGATCTTCGGTGGCGCGTTCTCGGTGAAGTCCAAGGCGTCGAAGGGCGTCCCGGTCGTCTCGATCCGCCCGGGTGCCGTGGAGGCCGAGCCCGCCGAGGGCGCGGCGGCCGAGGAGACCGTCGAGATTCCAGCAACCGACGCCGCGAAGGCCACCAAGATCACCGGCATCGAGCCGGTGACCGGCGGTGACCGTCCGGAGCTGACCGAGGCCTCGATCGTGGTCTCCGGTGGCCGCGGTGTCGGCTCGGCGGAGAAGTTCGACGTCGTCGAGAAGCTGGCCGACTCGCTCGGCGCGGCCGTCGGCGCCTCCCGTGCCGCCGTCGACTCCGGCTACTACCCGGCGCAGTTCCAGGTGGGCCAGACCGGCAAGACCGTGTCGCCGCAGCTGTACATCGCGCTCGGTATCTCCGGCGCGATCCAGCACCGGGCCGGCATGCAGACGTCGAAGACGATCATCGCCGTCAATAAGGACGCCGAAGCGCCGATCTTCGAGATCGCCGACTTCGGCATCGTCGGCGACCTGTTCAACGTCGCGCCGCAGCTGACCGAAGCGGTCGAGAAGCGCAAGGGCTGATCCTCGGTCCTGAAGGGCCTTCCGGGACGCCCCGGAAGGCCCTTCGCGCGTCTCCAGGACCTGAGAAGAGCCTGAGAACCCGCAATTAACTGAACGTGCACTAATCGGTCATCGGATGGCACTCTCCGCGGTTTCCTACGCCCGGGTACACCTTGACCATGACGACGTCACAGCTCCTCGTCAGCACTGATCAGGCGGGTTCCGAGCTTCCCGCGGACGCCCCCCGCTACTCCCTTCTCGTCGCCCACGCGAACGACGAAGTGGTCGCGGCGCAGCGGCTGCGTCACCAGGTTTTCGCGGAGGAGATGGGCGCGAGGCTCCATTCTCCGCGTCCCGGTCTCGACGTCGACGAGTTCGACGAGTTCTGCGACCACCTCGTCGTCCGCGACGACAACACGGGCGACATCGTCGGCTGCTACCGGATGCTGCCGCCGGACCGCGCCGTCCAGGCCGGGAAGCTCTACGCCGACAGCGAGTTCGACCTGGGCGCGCTCGACGCCCTGCGGCCCTCCCTGGTCGAAACCGGCCGTTCGTGCGTGCACCCCGACCACCGCAGCGGCGCCGTCGTCAGCCTGGTCTGGGCCGGGATCGCCCGGTACATGCTGCTGTCGGGCCACCGCTACCTCGCCGGCTGCGCGTCCGTCCCGCTGGTGGACGGCGGTTCCTTCGCCGCGGGCGTCTGGGACGTCCTGCGCACCAAGCACTACTCGGACGAGGCGACGCGCGTCTCGCCGCTGATCCCGTGGGACACCTCCGGGATCGACCGCCCGGCGCGGGCCACGCTGCCGCCGCTGATCAAGGGCTACATCCGGCTCGGCGCCAAGGTCTACGGCCCGCCCGCCCTCGACGCGGACTTCGGTGTCGCGGACTTCTTCGTCGTGCTCGACCTGCACAACGTCGACGAGCGCTACCTGAAGTTCTTCCTCGGGGTCCAGGTATGAGCCACTCCTGGATGCCGACGTCGCCCTGTGGCGACGACTGCCTCACCGGCGGCGACCCGGTGGTCGCTTTCCCGCGACGGGTGCTGCGGTTCGTCTCGGCGATCGTGGTCGTCTTTTCGGCGATGCTGGCTTCGCCGCTGCTCATCGTCGCTCGCGGCCGGGGCCGCGAGCAGCTGGTCCGGCTGATCTTCCACGGCGTACTGCGCGCCTTCGGCGTCCGGCTGGACATCCGAGGCGGCGACGACTTCCGCACCGCGGCCGCCGGCCGTGGCGCGCTGGTGGTCAACAACCACATCTCCTGGCTGGACATCGTCGCGATCAACGCCCTGCGGCCGATGCGCGCGCTGGCCAAGAAGGAGATCGCGGGCTGGCCGGTGCTGGGCGGCCTGGTCCGCCGCGGCGGCAGCATCTTCCTCGACCGCGAGCGGCTGAAGACGCTGCCCGCCACGATGGCCGAGCTGGCCGACGCACTGCGTTCGGGCTCGCTGGTGAGCGTGACCCCCGAAGGCACCACGTGGTGCGGCCTCGCGTCCGGCCGGTTCACGACCGCGACGTTCCAGGCGGCCATCGACGGAGGTGTCCCGGTACGCCCGATCGCCCTGCGCTACCGCCTCGCCGACGGCCGCGAGACCAGCCGCCCCGCGTTCATCGGGCCGGAGTCGCTGATCGCGTCCCTGCGCCGGGTCGCGGCGCTGCGCGGGCTGGTGCTCGAGGTCCACATCTGCCCGGAGATCGCGCCGGGTCGCGCGGAGACCCGCCACGAACTGGCCGCGCTGGCGGAGGCGGCCGTTCATTCCGCGCTGGGAACGGTCAAGATCCCAGGTCAGCAGCGCCGGCGCACCCAGCGTCCGCAGGCCGTGCCTTCTGCGACGGTGTCAGCTCCGGCCGCGTCGTCCGACGTGGTGCTTCCCCGGGCTGCGGCCACTCAAGCCGCACCCTCCCTGGCTTCGCCTCCCGCGAAGTGATCCGGGGTCTGCCGCCGCGATCCGGCGGCAGACCCTGGCCGGCTTGCGGACGGGCCTGTTGCCGATATCCGGCGACAGGCCCGTCTCGCGTTCAGCTGACAGCCAGCGTCAGCTTCCCGCCGGGGTGCCCGCCTTCGCTCTCCGTCTGGGCGGCGGCCGCGTCGGCGAGCGGGTAGCTCTTGCCGTGCGCGATGGTGACCCCGCGATCGGTCACCCAGCCGGCGATCTCCTCCAGGACCGCACGCGACTGCTCACCACCGCTGGAGAACGTCAGCCCCAGCTCGAACGCCGCGGCGTCGGCGATCGTGATGATCCGATCCTTCGAGCCCCGCAGCTCGACCGAGCCCGGCAGGACGCCGTGCCCGGAGGTGTCGAAAACGGCGTCGACCGACCCCGGCGCGGCTTCACGGACCCGCTCCAGCCAGCCGTCGCCGTAGAGGACCGGGATGACGCCGAGGGACTTCAGGTCGTCGAGGCTCCGGCTGCCACCGGTGCCGAGGACGGTCAGCCCCTTTGCGATGGCGACCTGCGCCGCGAACCGGCCGACGGTGCCGCTGGCCCCGTGGATCAACAGCGTCTCGCCCTCGCGGACATCGAGCAGGTTCAGCACACGAAGGGACGTCTCACCGGCGACCGGCAGGGCCGCGGCGTCGGCCCACGAGAGGCCCGCGGGCTTCGGCGCAAGCGTTTTCCCCACGGCGTACTCGGCGTAGGCGCCGGTCTCGGACCAGCCGAAGACCTCGTCGCCCACGGAGAGGCCGGCTTCCTCACCGACGGCGTCGACGACTCCAGCGACCTCGAGCCCGGGCGTGTGGGGGAAGGCGATCGGGAAGTTCTGCGCCATCCCGCCGGCGCGGATCTTCCAGTCGATCGGGTTGATCCCGGCGGCCCGCACGGCCAGCCGCACCTGCCCAGGGCCGGGCTCCGGCACCGGAACCTCGGACAGCTTCAGGACGTCCGGTCCGCCGTACTCGGCGAAGGTGATCGCTCGCATGGTGTCGTCTGCGCTCCTCGATTTCGGGACTTCGATGCTCGAATGTCCTCTCCGCAGAGTCAACTCGCCCGGCGTTCGCACCGAACCACTCGGACGAGCAGTGTTCACTAGCCGGACGAGCAGGCAGCCGGCGCGCGAGCGCGCCTACGTTGGAGCCATGGACGCTTCCTGGTCGGACCCGCGACACGTGCTCGACGTCGTCGAACGGCTGTTGTCGGCGCGGCGCCCCCAGCTGCTCACCCAGTTCTCCATCGAACTGGGAAGGCTGGTCCCGCACCGGGCCGCGGCGATGCAGACGGGGGACTGCCCGCGCAGCCCGCTCAAGGTCGTCGGCGACCCGGCGATCGCCCAGGCGGTGACGAGCGTCGAGCTGCAACGGCTGGTCGACCGCGCCGAGCCGGGCGCGGCCCTGGTGGTCGACGGCGTCCTTGGCGGTGTCGAACGCCGTCTCGTCCTGTTCGCGTCGTCGCCGCCGGTCGGCCAGGGCGCGGTGCTGGTCGTGGTGCCGTCGTCCCCGGAACAGCCGGCCGCCGAGCTGGAGCTGGCCGCCCGGCTGTGGCACATCCTCAGCACGGACGCGGGCCAGCGCGCCACCGATCCGGGTCCGGAGGTCCTGGCCAGCAACCTGGCCGCGGCCAGCGCGCGGGCGCAGGCGATCACCGATCTCGGCCAAACCCACGCGACGACCCTGACGACCCTTCTGGCGGTGCTCCGGTCCGGCCGCCTGCCCGACGCCGCCGCCCGGCGGACCGCGGTCGACGTCGCCGCCGACGCGCTGCTCGAACTGAAGGGCGTCGTCGACCGCGACCAAGCCCGGTCCGCGGAGCCGGCGGACACGGCGTTCGCCGTGCTCAAGGATCAGCTCGCCGACCTGGTCCGGCACACGGACGTCGACATCGACCTGGTCAGCCCGGTCGGTGACGGCTCGCTCGCCCAGGACATCGCCCACACGGCGAGGACGTTGACCCGCGGCCTGGTCCTCGCCGCCCTGGACCGTCCGGCGACCACGCGCCTGCGAGCGTCCTGGCGCCTGGACGGCTCGGTCGTCCGCATCACGGTCCGCGACGACAACCCCGAAGTCGCCACCGCGGTCCCGGCCGGCGGCCTGACGGAACGCCTCACGACGCTGGGCGGCCACTGGGAGGTCGACGCGGTCCCGGGCTGGGGCACGACGGTCACCGCGGTGCTGCCCCTCGGCGTGGCCGAACCGCCGGAACTGCGTCCGCTCGACCGGCTCAACCCGCGCGAGCTCGAGGTCCTGTCGGGAATCTCCCAGGGCCTGCGCAACCGGCAGATCGCCGAACAGCTGCAGCTCAGCGAGCACACGGTGAAGTTCCACGTCCGCAACATCCTCGACAAGCTGGACGTGACCTCCCGCGGCGAGGCCGCCGCCCTCGCACGCGACCTGCGTTTGGAGCCGGCGACGCGGCACTCCGCCTGAAATCGGCTTGACCTCGAGCGGGCTGGAGGTTGCAGGCTGCTGATCATGACCTCGACCGTCGACCCCGCACCCGTTCGCCGCAGTGTGCTCTGGAGCGCCGACCACCGGCTGACCACCATCGCGCTGCTGCTCGTGGTCACCCTGGTCGCGTTCGAGAACATGGGCGTCGCGACGGCGATGCCGACCCTGGTCGCCGACCTGCACGGGCAGTCGCTGTACTCGTGGCCGTTCACGATCTTTCTGATCTCGAGCGTGGTCGCCACGGTCCTGTCGGGCCGGCTCGGCGATCGCCGCGGCCCGGCACCGGCCCTGCTCGCAGGTCCAGCTCTGTTCGCGGCCGGCTTGCTCGTCGCGGGGACGGCGACCGGCATGCCGACGCTGCTGCTCGGCCGCGCCCTCCAGGGCTTCGGCGCAGGGCTGCTCCTGGTCTCGGTTTCGCTCCTGATCGCGCTGACGTTCACCGATCGCGAGCGTCCGGTGATCTACGCCGCGAACGCCGCCGCCTGGGTCTTGCCCGCGGTCATCGGCCCGTCGGTAGCCGGGTTCCTGACGGTCAGCGTCGGCTGGCGCTGGGTGTTCCTCGGCCTCGTCCCGCTCGTGGTCATCGGCGTGACCATGCTGATGGTGGTCGTCCGCCGCCTGCCCGCGCACGTCCCTGCCACGGGCGGCCCACGCGCAGGCGTGGTCCAGGCGATAATCGCCGCCCTCGGCGTCACCGCCCTGACGTGGGCCGCTCAGCACCAGTCACTCCTCGCGCTCGGCTACGGCACGGCCGGGCTGATCGCCCTCGGCTACGCCCTCCGCAACCTGCTCCCGAAGGGGACGCTGACCGCCCGCCGAGGCCTCCCGACGGTCGTCGCCTCCCGGGCGTTGATCGCCGGCGCGTACGCCGGGATGGAGGCATATCTGCCGCTGACGATGAGCGCGGTCCACAGCTACAGCCCCGCCCTGGCCGGCCTGCCCCTGACGATCACGGCGCTGGGCTGGTCCGCGGCATCGGCGGCCCAAGGCCGGTACCTCAACTGGTCGAGGGAGGCGTCACTGCGCACCGGCTTCTGGCTCGTTGCTGCCGGCCTGGTCTGCTTCGGCCTGGTCTCACAGCCCTGGTTCCCCGGCTGGACGGCGTTCGTGGCCTGTGCAGTCGGCGGTGCGGGCATGGGAACCGCGATGCCCGCCATCTCGGTACTTCTGCTCCGCTACTCGCCCGAGGGTGAGCGCGGATTCAACACCTCGGCGATGCAGCTCGCGGACTGGGTCGGTTGCGCCCTGCTCATCGGCTTGGGTGGCGTCCTGCTCGGCCTGGTGGGGTCGGTCGTCAACCCATCGCCGGCAATGGCCCTGCTCACGGTCGCCTTGGTGGGGCTCGCTCTGGTGGGCGTCCGGCTGACCGGGCGCTGGCCGTCGAAGGTGTGACAGCCCACTTCAGGGTCCAGGGTGGGCATCGTCACGCGCTGGAGCGGACTACCCTGAAGGAGCGATGACCTATCTCGACCACGCGGCGACCACTCCGATGTTGCCCGAAGCCATAGCGGCGATGACCGAGGCGCTGTCCACCGTGGGCAACGCCTCAGCGCTGCACTCCTCGGGCCGCCGTGCTCGCCGGATGGTCGAAGAAGCCCGCGAGACGATCGCCGACGCTTTGGGTGCGCGTCCCTCCGAGGTGATCTTCACCGGTGGCGGCACCGAGAGCGACAATCTCGCCCTAAAGGGCATCTATTGGGCCCGGCACGACGAGCAGGAGCAGCGCCGCCGCATCCTGTGCGGTGCCGCCGAGCACCACGCGGTGCTCGACACCGTGGAGTGGCTCGAAGCTCGCTGCGGCGCCGAGATCACTCTGCTGGACGTGGACAGCCAGGGGCGTGTGTCGCCCGACGTGCTCCGCGCCGCTATCGCCACGGATCCCGAAAGCGTGGCCCTGGCGACCGTGATGTGGGCCAACAACGAGGTCGGCACGATCAACCCGATCTCCGAGTTGGCCGCGATCTGCGCCGAGTTCGACATCCCACTGCACACCGACGCTGTCCAGGCGGTCGGTGCGGTGCCGGTCGATTTCACCGCCAGCGGTGCTGCCGCGCTCACGTTGACCGGCCACAAGCTCGGCGGTCCCTTCGGCGTCGGAGCCCTTCTGCTCGGCCGCGATGTGACCTGCGTGCCCCTGCTGCACGGTGGCGGCCAGGAACGCAGCGTCCGCTCTGGCACCTTGGACGTCCCCGCGATCGTCGGTTTCGCAGCCGCGGTCCGGTCCAGCAGCAGTTCCCGGACCGAATACGCTAAGCGTGTCGAGGAACTGCGTGACGGCCTGATCGAGGCGATCCACCGCGAGGTACCTGACGCCGTCCTCAACGGGGGAGAAGGCGAACGGCTTCCCAGCCACGTCCATTTCACCTTCCCCGGATGTGCTGGCGACAGCCTGCTGATGCTTCTCGACGCCAAGGGCATCGAGTGCTCGACGGGATCTGCGTGCACGGCCGGCGTGGCGCAGCCGAGCCACGTGTTGCTCGCCATGGGCGCCGACCCAGCAGCCGCCCGCGGTTCGCTCAGATTCTCTCTCGGGCACACGTCCACCGCCGCCGACATCGCGGTGGTTGCGGCCGAGATCGGCGGTGTCGTCACACGCGCACGGCAAGCTGGACTCGCCGGAATGCGTAAGCAGACCCAGAAGCAAGAGGTGTAAGGCAATGCGGGTTTTGGCCGCTATGAGCGGAGGAGTGGATTCGGCGGTTGCCGCGGCGCGCGCAGTCGACGCCGGGCACGACGTCGTTGGCGTGCACCTGGCGTTGTCGGCCAAGCCCGGCACTCTGCGAACCGGTTCGCGCGGGTGTTGCACAATCGAGGATTCGCACGACGCCAGGCGGGCCGCGGACATCCTCGGGATTCCCTTTTACATCTGGGATTTCGCGGAGCGGTTCACCGAGGAGGTCGTGGAGACTTTCGTCGGCGAATATGCCGCCGGCCGTACGCCGAATCCCTGCGTCACCTGCAACGAGAAGATCAAGTTCGAAGCTCTCCTCGAAAAGGCGATGGCGCTCGGCTTCGACGCGGTCGCGACCGGTCACTACGCACGCCTGTCCGTGGTCGACGGCGTGCCTGAGCTGCGTCGCAGCGCGGACAGTGGCAAGGATCAGTCCTACGTTCTCGCGTCTCTTACTCCGGAGCAGCTCAGCCACGCGATGTTCCCCCTCGGCGACTCGTGGAAAACCGACGTGCGGGCCGAGGCGGAGCGGCGGGGCCTGTCCGTCGCGAACAAGCCCGACAGTCACGACATCTGCTTCATCCCGGACGGCGACACCAAGAAGTTCCTGGAGAACCGGCTGGGACAGCGACCCGGCGAGCTCGTCGACGCGGAGACCGGCGCAGTGCTTGGCCAGCACACCGGCGTGCACGGGTTCACCGTTGGTCAGCGTAAGGGGCTTGGTATCGAGGCCCCGGCGCCTGACGGTCGCCCTCGCTACGTCTTGTCCCTGGAGCCGGTGTCCGGTTCAGTCAAAGTAGGTTCCGCCGCCGGCCTCGGGATCAAGGTGATCGAGGCGGACCGGGCGATCTGGCCCAGCGGTCGTCCGCTGACAGAGCCGACTGAGTGCGTGGTCCAGGTCCGGGCTCACGGTGGAATCGTCGATGCCGTCGCCGACGTTGACTCGGACACCATGACCCTGCAGCTCCGTGAACCTTTGCGCGGGGTCGCTCCCGGCCAGGTTGCCGTGCTCTACCGGCCGGATGTCGAAGGCGGCGACATTGTCCTGGGCAGCGCGAAGATCTCAGGTACGCGCTGACCTCTCGTCACGTCCTCGGCTTCTTGTGAGACCGGTTCGCTCGCCGGTGGGTCGGATGCATCGACGGTGGCGTTGTCGAGCGAACGCGGCCGGTCGGTGTCGCAACCTTCACTTTGCCGTCGGCGGCGACCTCGTAGTTCCAACCGGGCTGATCTTTCAGCTTGCGATGGCGGGAGCAGAAGGTGACCGGCTGGTACGCGACTACCTCAGCCTCACCTGATGCTTGAGTCGGTTCGATCCCGCAACTCTGGGCTGGGCGTGTGCACCCGGGCTGCCGGCACTCCTGGTCTCGAACGCGGATGAACTCGTCGTGAGCCGGCTCGAGCGGGTAGCGGGTCGGTGACAGCTCGACCACCTGACCGGTACGCGGGTCGGTGAGAACCCGTCTCAGCGTCGTGCCGGGCCCGCTGATGATGCGACGGGCGACCGATGCCGCGATCGGGCCGCGGCCGGCCAACGTTGCCGGTAGGTCGTTCAGGCTCAGGTAGGTGGCCAGATCGACATGCAAGAACACCTCGGTCCGTGCGGTCGGCCCACCCGTGCCGCTGAGCAACAGGTCCATGGCGACATCGGCTCGGAGCTGGTCCAGCGTTCGCGTCTCCCCGGGCGTCTTCAGTGCTCGGGCAGCCTGGTCGATGCGGGCGTAGACGGCGGTCGCCTTCTCGGTCGGAGCATTGTTGATCGACAGGTGAGTCACCGCGGCGTCTTGGTGGTGCAGGCTGAACCGTCGTTCCATGAGTTTCTGCTCGGTGCGGCTCGCGGCTCCTTGCGGGTCGGCTTTCGCGGCGGCGTAGGCCGCAGCCCGGCGGACTTGGGTGGCGTTCCGTCCAGGAACCCGGTCTTCGAGCGCTTCGTCGACGACGCGCGCGTAGTCGCCGGAAAGCCAAGCCGTGGCGTCCGTGACCTTCATGGCGCGGTAGAGGTCCAGCCTGCCGTCGTCCATCAGGTTGAGCATGCGGGGAAGCCGGGCGATCAGTGCGTTGGCCGCGGAAACGATGGCGCCGGCCCGGTGTTCCGTTATGGACAAGGCCAAGGCCACCTCCGAAGCTGTGCTGGGCGCCCGTCTCCGACGCACGCTGAGGTCGGCGATGGCTCTTAGCTGCAGTGCTTGAAGCTTGGAGATCTCGGCGTCGGTGTTGCGAATCAGGTCGACAACTTGGTCGTCCTTCATGTGCTGCAACGTGTCCGGGTTCGCGCGAACTGACCTCAGTACCAACGGAAGGCTGTCGTCAGAGTTCTGGGAATCGGTCGCGGAGTTGAGCTTGCGAAGTGGCTGCGAAGGTGACATGAGTGCGACCGTACGGCAATTTTCCAGCAAATTACCGCGGAGGGCACGAATGGTCCTTTCGTGCCCTCCGCGGCTTGACATGCCGGGACCAGTTCGGGAATGGTCGGCGTGTGTGGATCTGTTCCGTCCCGCATTGGGAGCGCAATGACTGCCTATTGTCCTATTTGGATAATCAAGCTGATGGTCGTT
Source organism: Amycolatopsis sp. NPDC049252 (assembly GCF_043197175.1). Lineage (NCBI taxonomy): Bacteria > Bacillati > Actinomycetota > Actinomycetes > Pseudonocardiales > Pseudonocardiaceae > Amycolatopsis > Amycolatopsis sp. NPDC049252. Next base: position 98,875 of record NZ_JBICSQ010000007.1, on the reverse strand, counting down.
CAGAGCTTCAGCTTGAAGCCGGTGTGGGTCGGTTCGAAACCGAGGCGCTCGTAGAACCGGTGTGCCTGCGTCCTGGAGGTGTCCGACGTGAGCTGAACAAGCGCGCACCCGCGACGCCGCGATTCGCCGATCGCCCACTGGATGAGGTCGGCGCCGAGGCCGGATCCCCGATGATCCGCGCGGATCCGCACCGCCTCGATCTGGCCGCGAAGGGCACCACGCCTCGCCAAGCCGGGAATGATGGTGAGTTGCAGTGTTCCGACGGCTTGGTCATCAAACGCGACGACGACCAGGAGCTGGTTCGGGTCTGCGTCGATGTCGTCGAATGCTTGCAGGTACGGGACAAGGTCGGCCGGATCGTCGCGGGTCGCGCCGAGCTGGTCGTCCGCCAGCATGTGCACTATCGCCTCGACGTCGTCGCGTCGTGCTTTGCGGATGATGTGGTCGGTCACGGCGCCAGTATCACAGTGTGCGGGTAAACCCTTGATAGCTGTGCTCGAACCCGAAGCGCGCGTAGAAGTCTCGCAGGTCGACGCGGGCGAGGCCCGAGTCCAGGTGGAGGCGGGTGCAGCCGCGTCGGCGGGCTTCGTCGATGCCCCAGCTCAGAAGGGCGCTCGTCACTCCCCGGCGGGCGGCACGGATGCCTTCCAGGTGGCCACGGGTCGCACCTTCCCAGGCCAGCCCGCGCGTCACCGTCAGTTGCGCGGTGCCGACGACGCCGTTGTCGTCCTCCGCTACGACGAGCGTGACGTGCGGGGTGCTCGTGAGCTCGTGAAGTGCGGCTGCCAGCGGCCCGCCTGGTGCGTCGAACAGGCGCACAAGCGCCTCGATGTCCGTCGCCCTCGCGCGTCTGATGACATCCATTGCGCCCAGTATGCAGGAAGTCCTCAGGGCACCGTGTAGTGCCGGACTCCGTCGACCGTCTGCGCGTTCAGTTTGCCCTGCGAAACCAGCAGGTCGAGGTGTGCCGCGGTTTCCAGGACGGCGAGCGTCTGGTTGAACGAGTCCATTTCGGACAGTTTGCGGTTGCGGCGGGTCCATCCCGTCCGGTCGGCGGCCTCGAACGCGGTGCTCGCGCCGGCAGCGATCTGCCCGCCCATGGTCTCGAGGCGTTCACGGTGGTGTTCCAGCAGTTCGTCGACACGTGTGTGCACGCTCTCCGACACCGGACCGTGGGCGGGAAGCATGCGACGGTCAGGCATGGAGCGCACCAGGCGCAGCGAATCCATGAAGTCGTTCAGGGGCAACTCGGCCGGTACCGGCTGGAACCCGATGGACGGGGTGATGTGCGGCAGCACGTGGTCGCCGGAGAACAACAGATCGGCCGTGTCGTCGACGAAGACGACGTGTCCGCTCGTGTGTCCCGGGGTGGCGACGATGTCGAACTCGCGCCCAGGCATGATCGATCGACGGCCAGGTGTCAGCCACTCGTCGGGTGCTTCCCACAGATCGGCTTCCCTGTGGCGCCGATCCGTGCCGAACTCGCGGCCGAGGGCTTCGACGACGCCGGCGGCGCCGGCCTTGAACAGAAGGTCGACCTGGGCTTCCATCGGCAGCCGGTCGGGGTTGCCCGAAACCTTCAGCGACGGTTCTTCGTCCTGGCCGAGCGCGATCTTCGAACCGAACTCACGGCGGAGCACGACCGCCTGCGAGTAGTGGTCGCGGTGGACGTGAGTCACGAGGAACTCGCTGACGTCGGCGAGCTCGGCACCGATCCCGCCGAGGGCATTCGTCAGCTGTTGACGGGCCACGTCCAGCGCCCAGCCGGAGTCGACCAGGACCAGCTTCTTGCCGTCCGTGACCGCGTAGACGTTCACCGCACGAAGGCCGTCGTTGGGCAGCGGCAACGGGATCCGGTAAACGCCCGCCGACACCTCGTAGATCCCGGGTTCGGTCCAGATCCGGTCGCTGCTCTCCGGCAACGGTTCCACGGTGACCTCCGTCCCGGCGAGACTCCGGCGTCCCGGCCTTTTCTTCACCCTGAGCCGTGCCGGGCCCGCTGTCCACCGGGAGGAGATGAGACGCCGGTCACTAGGTCAGTCGGTATCCTGCTTCAGAGCGGTGTCGATCGTGAGGGCCGCGGCGACCACCATGCTGGCCAGCGGATCGGGCAGGGGGTGCGGGATCTCGACGACGTAGTTGTCGGCGGTGGTGAAGGCGGCCTTGATGAACCCGCCCCAGGTCTTGGTCACCCGGGCGACTTCGGTGTCGGTGTGGTCCCGGATGGAGAAGTTCCAGGCTCGCCAGTTCTCGGCGAAGATTCCGCCGACCGGACGGCCGTCGACGACGAAGCCGAAGCGGATCTTCCCGAACACGTTCTCCTGGACGATCTCGCCGATCGGGGTCTCATCGGCTCGGGTGACGAGGAACCGGGACTTGAACACCTTGGCCGGCCGGGTCACCTTCAGCACCGTGCTGTGGTTGGCGTCGCGGACCTCGAACTTGTGGGTCAGGAATTGGTCGTAGTTGGTCAGGAGCCGGATCGCCTTCTTCAGCGTGCTCTGGCCGACCTCGACGACTCCGCCGATGCGGGTGCCGTTCTGGTCGAAGACGCCGAACTCGTTGGCCATCTCGATCAGCTTGGCGCGCTGGTTCACCACCAGGACTGGCTCGGTGAACAGCGTCCCGCCGCCGGTCCGCGCGCTACCGCGGCCGCGGGTGGCGCGGCCGACCTGGTTTTGGATGCGCGACGGGTCGTGAGCTCGCTCGATGTCCAGCTCGATCGGCTCGGAGTCGCTCGGCGGCGCCTGCTGGGCCGGACGTGTGTTGGCGGTCCAGGCCCGGCCGTCCCACCAGCGATGCAGCCGCGGGTCCCGCGAGTCGGGGTACCAGCCCGGTTGCGGTGGCGAACTCGTCATGACCGGGCAGCCTATCCGCGTGGGCGCGCTCGCGGGCCGGGGAAAGAGAAATGCGGCGAATGTCCACCTCCGCCGGGTCCGGTGCGGTGGCCCGGTCGGCGTGGGCGGCCGGTGGTCGACCACAATCCGGGTGGTGAGCGAACGACTTTGGCCCAGCGGGGCCGCGACGGCGATCGGCTCGATGCCCGGCACGGACCCCGCGGAGGCGGCGGCGGTCGTGTTCGGCGAGCTGCCGGACTTCCCGCACGTGCCAGAGCTGCCCGCCCGTGGCGTCGGCGCGGACATGCTCGGGCGGACGGCGGCGATGCTGGTGGACTTGGCCGTCGAGGTCGTGCCGAGCGGCTACCGCGTCGCGGCGCGGCCGGGGCACGACCACCGCCGGGCCGTCGACCTGCTTCGCTGGGATCTGGACGCGGTGCAGGAAGCCCGCGAGAAGGCTGGGGTCACGCCGCCGGTCTTCAAGGTCCAGCTCGCCGGGCCGTGGACGCTCGGCGCGGGGATCGAGCTGCCCCGCGGCCACCGGGTTCTCACCGACCGCGGCGCGCTGCGCGACTTCACAGCATCCCTCCTCGACGGCCTCGCCGAGCACGTCGACGAGGTCCGGTCCAGGACCGGCGCACCCGTGGTCGTCCAGTTCGACGAGCCGTCGCTGCCCACGGTGCTGGCCGGGGGGCTGTCGACGCCGTCCGGTTACGGGAACGTCGCGGCGGTGCCGGCACCCGAGGCCCGTGACCTGCTCGCGACCGTCATCGAAGGCGCACGCACGATCACCGGCCAGCCGGTGATCGTGCACTGCTGCGCCGCGGAACCGCCCCTCGGTCTGCTGCGAGAGGCCGGTGCGGACGCCCTGGCGTTCGACCTCAGGGCACTCGACGGCGCGTCCCCCGCGTTCCTCGACGAGATCGGAGAGGTGTGGGACAGCGGCGCGACGCTGTTCATGGGCGCGATTCCGGCGACGGAGCCGTCGATTCCGCTGAGCTTGAAGGACGTCGGCGAAGCGCCGTTCCGGCTGGCGAGCCGGCTCGGCTTCAACCGCAGCGTCCTGGCCGAGCGCGCCGTGCCGACCCCCGCCTGCGGTCTCGCCGGTGCGACGCCGGTCTGGATGCGCCGGGCTCTCGCGCTGTCCCGCGACCTCGGCAAGGCCTTCGTGGAGCCACCGGAAGGGTGGTGACGGAATCCGGCAACTCGCCGACGTCGGCGCGGCACGCCAAGTAGCGTGGCGGGGAAGCCGACCGAACGAGGACCACCGATAGCCATGCGCCTGTTCCGCCGCAAGAGCACCGCCGCCGATCCGCCCGACCCGCGCACCGCGTGGCCGGAGCAGCACGTGCCGGAAGACGCGGCAGTCGCCGCGGAGACGTTCTGGCAGGGCTGGTACGACCTGCTCCCGATGGTCAGCGCGGCGCTTGGCGAGGGCGAGCCGCACCGGGTCGAGCACGAGCTCTGCCAGCTGGTCGAGGCGCTGCACCCCCGGCTGCACTTCTCACTCGAACGTGGTCGCCGGTCGATCTACGCCCTGGTCGTGACCGGCCAGGAGGACCCGGAACTGCGGCCGTTCACCGACGCGTGGCGCGCCACCGCGCCGCCGGACGACGCCATCTGGGAGTACCACGACTCGGTTCCACCGGTGCCCGATCCGACCGAGGTGACCGTCAACCTCGGTGAGCATCGGATCTCGCTGGCCGATGTCCGAGTCGTCGCGCAGGTGGAGGACGACGTCGTCGACGTCGCCGTCTTCCACCCCGGCTTCCGGGACCTCGACGAAGCCGCCCGCCAGACCATGACGTTCCTGCCCCTCGACGCCACATTGGGTGAACGGCTGGCCGCCGAACGACTACGGCGTGTCGAAACCGCCGAGACCGAGCCGACGGGCGCGATCACCCTTTTGGAGTTCCGTGAACTGGTTCGCGGGCTCGGCGGCGGGACGTCCGGAAATGTCGGTGCCGCCGACTAGGCTTACCACCCGTGAGCAGCACAGACCTCCCCCAGGACCAGATCGCGGCGGTGGACGCCCCGGAGGCCGCCGAGGACGTCACCGACGTCCCGGCCGACGTGCGTGAGCGCCACAGCGCGCTCGCGGAGGAACTGCGCAACCACCAGTTCCGCTACTACGTCCTGGACTCGCCGATCGTCTCCGACGGGCAGTTCGACGAGCTGCTCGGCGAACTGCAGGCGATCGAAGACGCGCACCCCGCGCTGGTCACACCGGATTCGCCGACCCAGACCGTCGGCGGCACGTTCTCGACCGAGTTCACCGCGCACGACCACCTCGAACGCATGCTCAGCCTGGACAACGTCTTCGACCAGGACGAGTTCCTGGCTTGGGTGGAACGCGTCGAGAAGGAGGTCGGCCGCACCGAGTTCCTCGCGGAGCTGAAGATCGACGGCCTGGCGATCAACCTCCTGTACGAAAACGGCCACCTCACCCGGGCGCTCACCCGGGGTGACGGCCGTACCGGCGAAGACGTGACGCTGAACATGCGCACGCTGGAGCAGGTGCCGGAGACGCTCACAGCCACCGACCAGTTCCCGGTGCCCGCCCTGGTCGAGGTGCGCGGAGAGGTCTACTTCCGCGTCGAGGACTTCCTCGAGCTGAACGCGAAGATGGTCGAAGCCGGCAAGCCGCCATACGCGAACCCGCGCAACACCGCGGCCGGGTCGCTGCGGCAGAAGGACCCCAAGATCACGAGGGAGCGCCGGCTGCGGCTGATCTGCCACGGGCTCGGCAAGCGCGCGGGTTTCGAGCCGCAGCGCCAGTCGGAGGCGTATGACGCGCTGGCCGCGTGGGGTCTGCCGGTGTCGCCGCACAGCAAGGTCCTGACGACAGCTGACGAGCTGACCGAACACATCGCCTACTGGGGCGAGCACCGGCACGACGCCGAGCACGAGATCGACGGCGTCGTCATCAAGGTCGACCAGGTGACGTTGCAGCGGCGGCTGGGCACGACATCGCGCGCGCCGCGGTGGGCGATCGCGTACAAGTACCCGCCGGAAGAGGCGATCACGACGCTGCTGGACATCCAGGTCGGCGTCGGCCGGACCGGGCGCGTGACGCCGTTCGCGGTCACCGAGCCGGTCAAGGTCGCGGGGTCGACCGTCGCCAGGGCCACCCTGCACAACGGGGAGGAGGTCAAGCGCAAGGGCGTGCTGATCGGCGACCGGATCGTCATCCGCAAGGCGGGCGACGTCATCCCCGAGGTCCTCGGGCCGGTGGTGGACGCGCGCAAGGGCGACGAGCGGGAGTTCGTCATGCCCACCCACTGCCCGGAATGCGGCACGGAGCTCGCCTACCAGAAGGAAGGCGACAAGGACATCCGCTGCCCGAACACCCGGTTCTGCCCGGCGCAGCTGCGGGAGCGGCTCTTCCACCTGGCCGGCCGTGGCGCTTTCGACATCGAGGTCCTCGGTTACGAGGCGGCTGTCGCGCTTCTGGACGCGAGGGTGGTCGCCGACGAGGGTGACGTCTTCGACCTGAACGAGGACAGCCTGTCCGAGGTCGAGCTGTTTCGCACCAAGGCCGGGGAGTTGTCCGCCAACGCGCGAAAGCTGCTCGCCAACCTCGACGTGGCGAAGGACCGGCCGCTGTGGAAGGTGCTGGTCGCGCTGTCCATCCGGCACGTCGGGCCGACGGCGGCGCAGGCGCTGGCCCGCGAGTTCGGTTCGGTCGAGCGGATCGAGCAGGCCACCGAGGAGGAGCTCGCGGACGTCGACGGTGTCGGCCCGACCATCGCGCGCGCGACCCTGGAGTGGTTCGAAGTCGACTGGCACCGCGAGATCGTCGAAAAGTGGCGACGCTCCGGCGTGCGGATGGAGGAGGAGCGCGACGAGTCTATCCCGCGCAACCTCGAAGGCTTGTCGATCGTGGTGACGGGCTCGCTCGACGGGTTCTCCCGCGACGAGGCCAAGGAATTCATCATGGCCCGCGGGGGCAAGGCGGCCGGGTCTGTCTCGAAGAAGACGGCTTTCGTCGTCGTCGGGGACGCGCCTGGTTCGAAATACGACAAGGCGGTCCAGCTGAAGGTGCCGGTGCTCGACGAGTCCGGTTTCCGCGTCCTGCTGGAGCGCGGGCCCGAGGCGGCGCAGGAGGTGGCGCTGCCCACCGGTGACGAGACCGCTGAAGACGAGTCTGGGGAGACGGATGAGTGATTTCGAGATCCGGCCGCCGCGGCCGGAGGAGTACGGCGCGGCGGGCGAGGTCACGGTTCAGGCCTACGACGTCGACGGCCACTTGGCCGGAGACGTCGGCTACGACGCGGAGCTGCGGGACATTGCGCGCCGGGTCGAGCTGGCCGAGGTGCTCGTCGCCGTCGGCGGGGCGGGGGAGGTGCTCGGCTGCGTGACGATCGTGCAGCCGGGGTCGGCGTACGCCGAGATCTCACGCGCTGGTGAGCTGGAGTTCCGGATGCTCGCGGTGGCGCCGTCCGCGCGTGGCCGCGGTATCGGGGAGGCGCTGACGAAAGCCGTATTCGACCGCGCGCGAGCGTCGGGACTTCGGAAGGTGGTGCTGAGCAGCCTCGACGGCATGCACACCGCGCACCGGCTCTACGAGCGCCTGGGGTTCACGCGCCTGCCCGAGCGCGACTGGCGGCCGTTTCCGCACATCACGCTGATTGCGTACCAGATCGACGTCTGAGCAGGCCTGTCGCCGAAAACCGACCGCGGACGTGCCGAGACTCGGCGTGTCGTCGGTTTCGGGCTATGGCGCTCAGCCGTCGAGGACGACCGCGACGATTCCCGCCAGGTGAGCGAGCCGGGCGACCTCGGCGGCGCGGAAGTTCGGGCCGCCGGGGCGGGCCACCAGCAGCGCCTTGCCCGGCTTGCCGAGGGGGGTCGCGGCAAGCTCGGTGCCGAGTTCCTTCCAGGTCTCCGGGATCCAGGCCTCCTCGCTGTCGAGCACCGTCGCGCGCTCGAGCGGCAGCCAGGGCAGGTCGGTGATCGGCGTCTCGGGAGCCGCGCTCGACGACGCCAGCCGGACCGCGCCGGTCTCGGCGTGTTCGACGACCATCGCCCAGCCGGCGCGCACGATGCGGGGCACGCCCTCGGCGAGGATGTCGAGGCCGGTCTTCGGCCGCGCGGCGATCTCTTCGACGAGTTCGAGCTCACGATGGGTGTCGAGCACACCCGCGTACGGGCGGACGGCGTCCACCTCGACGCCTTCCACGCTCTCCGCCGCCGTGATCAGCGCGTCGGGGAGACGGCCCGACGGGAGCTCGACGACCAGGTCGTCCACGGCCAGACCGGTGCCGCGTTCGACGACGTCCACGCTGAGAATGTCGGCGCCTACCGTGCCGAGGGCCGTGGCGACCGCGCCGAGGGTCCCCGGGCTGTCCGGAAGGAGGACCCGGATCAGGAACGACACCACGCGCCCCTCTCACCTCTGGCGTCCCAGCCTTGCCGTGGGACGCTCGATGCCGGTCGCCGATTGTGACAGACCCACCCGGCCCGCGGGACCCACTGTCCGCCGGGCGGGACGTCGGTGTCGCCGGACGGCACTCGGTTTGCGCCGGGCGTAACCCAGTCGAGTACGCCCACGCCGCCACCATAGACTTGCAGCTTCCGAGACAACCCGCACAGCACAACCCGGGAGTCACCCGCGTGCCCAACATTTCCCGAGACGAGGTCGCGCACCTCGCGAAGCTGGCCAGGCTGGCCGTGACCGACGACGAGATCGACGTCTTCGCCGGCCAGCTCGACCAGATCCTGGACTCGGTGGCCAAGGTGAGCGAGGTCGCCGCCGACGACGTGCCGCCGACGTCGCACGCCGTGCCGCTGACGAACGTCTTCCGGCAGGACGTCGTCCGTCCCGGGCTCACGCAGCAGCAGGCCCTGGCCGGCGCGCCGGCCGCCGAAGAGGGCCGGTTCCGGGTGCCGCGGATTCTGGGGGAAGAGCAGTGACCGAGCTGATCAAGCTGACCGCCGCGGAGCTGGCGGAGAAGATCCACACGCGTGAGGTGTCCGCGGTCGAGGTCACGCAGGCCCACCTGGACCGGATCGCCGAGGTGGACGACCACGTCCACGCGTTCCTGCACGTCGACACCGAGGGCGCGCTGGCCGCGGCCAAGGCCGTCGACGAGGGCATCGCCGGGGGCCAGGCGCCCGCGTCGCCGCTGGCCGGTGTGCCGCTCGCGCTGAAGGACGTCCTCACCACCGAGGGCATCCCGACGACCTGCGGGTCCAAGACCCTCGAGGGCTGGATCCCGCCGTACGACGCGACCGTGACGCGCAAGCTGCGCGAGGCCGGTGTCGTCATCCTCGGCAAGACCAACATGGACGAGTTCGCCATGGGGTCGTCGACGGAGAACTCGGCGTACGGCCCGACGCACAACCCGTGGGACCACGCCCGGATCCCGGGCGGCTCCGGCGGTGGTTCGTCGGCGTCGATCGCGGCCTTCGAAGCGGCCCTCGCCATCGGCACCGACACCGGTGGCTCGATCCGGCAGCCCGGCTCGGTCACCGGCACCGTCGGCGTCAAGCCGACCTACGGTGGCGTGTCGCGCTACGGCCTCGTCGCTTTTTCGTCGTCGCTCGACCAGGCCGGCCCGTGCGCCCGCACGGTGCTCGACGCCGCGCTGCTGCACGAGGTCATCGCCGGGCACGACCCGATGGACTCGACGTCCATCGACGCGCCGGTCCCGCCGGTCGTCGCCGCGGCCCGTCAGGGTGCGAACGGCGACCTGTCCGGCGTCCGCGTCGGCGTGGTGAAGGAGTTCGGTGGCGACGGGTACCAGCCGGGCGTCCTCCGGTCCTTCGAAGCCGCGGTCGAGCAGCTGCGTGCTCTCGGTGCCGAGGTCGTCGAGGTGTCCTGCCCGCATTTCACCTACGCGCTGCCGGCGTACTACCTGATCGCGCCGAGCGAGTGCTCCTCGAACCTCGCCCGGTTCGACGCCATGCGCTACGGCCTGCGCGTCGCCGACGACGGCACGCACAGCGCCGAAGAGGTCATGTCGCTGACGCGCGAGAAGGGCTTCGGCGCCGAGGTCAAGCGCCGGATCATGCTCGGCACGTACGCGTTGTCGTCGGGCTACTACGACGCGTACTACGGCTCGGCGCAGAAGGTCCGCACGCTGATCACGCGTGACTTCGCCTCGGCGTTCGAAAAGGTCGACGTCCTCGTTTCGCCCACGACGCCGACCACGGCGTTCAAGATCGGTGAGCGCGTCGATGACCCGATGGCGATGTACCTCGCCGACCTGTGCACCATCCCGTCGAACCTGGCCGGCAACGCCGCGATGAGCGTGCCGAGCGGCCTGTCCGACGAGGACGGGCTGCCGGTCGGCCTGCAGATCATGGCCCCGGCGCTCGCCGACGACCGGCTCTACCGGGTCGGCGCCGCCTACGAGGCCGCCCGCGACGCCGCCGCCGGTGGTTCGCTGGTCCACAAGGTCCCGGAGCTGGGAGGAACGAAGTGACTGCCGTGGCCGAGTTGATGGACTACGCCGACGTCATCGAACGCTTCGACCCGGTGCTCGGGCTCGAAGTGCACGTCGAGCTGAACACCAACACCAAGATGTTCTGCGGCTGCGCCAACGAGTTCGGTGGCGAGCCGAACACGAAGGTGTGCCCGACCTGCCTCGGCATGCCGGGTGCGCTGCCGGTGGTGAACGGCAAGGCCGTCGAGGGTGCGATCCGGATCGGCCTCGCGCTGAATTGCGAGATCGCCGAGTGGTGCCGGTTCGCCCGGAAGAACTACTTCTACCCGGACATGCCGAAGAACTTCCAGACTTCGCAGTACGACGAGCCGATCGCGTTCAACGGCTACCTCGACGTCACGCTCGACGACGGCGAGATCGTGCGCGTCGAGATCGAGCGCGCGCACATGGAGGAGGACACCGGCAAGTCGCTGCACGTCGGCGGCGCCACCGGGCGGATCCACGGTGCTGAGCACTCGCTGCTCGATTACAACCGGGCCGGCGTGCCGCTGATCGAGATCGTCACCAAGACGATCGAGGGCACCGGCGCGCGGGCTCCCGAGGTCGCGCGGGCGTACGTGTCCGCGCTGCGGGACCTGCTGAGCGCGCTCGATGTGTCCGACGTCCGGATGGACCAGGGTTCGCTGCGCTGCGACGCGAACGTCTCGCTGATGGCGAAGGGCGCGACCGAGTTCGGCACTCGCACCGAGACGAAGAACGTCAACTCGCTGCGCAGCGTCGAGCGCGCGGTGCGGTACGAGATGACGCGGCAGGCGGCGATCCTCGCCGACGGCGGGTCGATCAAGCAGGAGACGCGGCACTTCCAGGAGGCCGACGGCTCGACGTCGCCCGGCCGCACCAAGGAGACCGCGGAGGACTACCGGTACTTCCCGGAGCCCGACCTGGTCCCGATCGCGCCGTCGCGTGAGTGGGTCGAGGAGCTGCGCGGGACGCTGCCGGAGATGCCGTCCGAGCGTCGCAAGCGGATCCAGCAGGAGTGGTCGCTTTCCGACGAAGCCTTGCGTGACCTGCTGAACGTCGGCGCGGTGGACCTCGTCGCGGCCACGGTCGAGGCCGGTGCGACGCCGGACGAGGCCCGTGGCTGGTGGGTCAACACGCTCGCCCAGGAGGCCAACGCCCGCGAGGTCGAGCTGGCCGATCTGGCCATCAGCCCGGCGCAGGTGGCCGAGGTCATCGGGCTGGTGACGTCCGGCGAGCTGACGAACAAGCTCGCCAAGGAGGTCGTCCAGGGCGTGCTCGCCGGCGAGGGTTCGCCGCGCGAGGTCGTCGAGAAGCGCGGGCTGAAGGTCGTCTCGGACGACTCGGCGCTGCTCGCGGCGATCGACGAGGCCCTGGCCGGGCAGCCGGACGTCGCGGAGAAGATCCGCGGCGGCAAGGTGGCCGCGGCGGGTGCGATCGTCGGCGCGGTCATGAAGGCGACCAAGGGGCAGGCCGACGCCAAGCGGGTCCGTGAGCTGATCATCGAGCGCGTCGGTTCCTGACCGCTTTCATGACACAGCCGTTTTCCGTCAAAAGCGTCACCTGGCGCGAGTGGCTCGGCCTGGCGGCCGGGCTGCTCGCGCTGGGTTCGACGTTCCTGCCGTGGACCACGCTCAGCACCAACAAGCCGGACATCGAGGACATTCTCTCGACGCTGCCGCACAACGAGGTCGTCCGCGATGCGTGGACATCGAGCTTCTTCGCCTGGTGCCCGCCGCTGCCGTTGCTGCTGGCCGGGTTGGTCGTGGTCGTTTTCGGGCGAGTCCGGAGAGTACGGGTCAGCGGCCTGCCGCACCTGTGGTTGGTCGTCGCCGCGGCGTCCGTGCTGCTGATGGTGATCGGCTGGCTCACGCTGGGCTGGGAGTTCGACGCCGACCAGCGTGGCATCTTCGACGCCGCCGGCATCGCCATCGGCCCTGGCTTCGGCCGGTTCCTCGGCATGTTCGCCGCGGTCGCGTCCGGCGTGGTCGCCTTCCTGGACATGCGGGCAATGCGCGCCGAAAGTCGGCAGCCGCGGAAACGTACTCTTCGCGACAAGAGCCGCTGAACGGCGGAGTTACTGTCTCGCGGGGTAACCGCCGCTGACTCTTGGTGAGACGGCCCGTGGGAAACCGTGAGTGTGGCTGGACGCACGAGCCGGAGTTCAGGCAGCACGACAAGGGTTGGCGACCCGGTCCCCGGTGGACGTCGTTGTTACCCGCGAAAACACCGTGCGTTGCCAGCGATGGTCCCCGGGAAAAGCCTCTGCGGTAAGGGCCTTGGCGGCCGTGGCCGTTGGAGTGTGCTCGAGCGGTTCTCGTCCGTTCCGGTTGTGCGGCAGGCGGTGACAACGTTGACAGTGCGAAGAGCTGTTGCGTGAGAAAGCGCTTTCTGCGACGGTCGAAGGGCCGTGCTCCGGGGGATCTCGGGGCGTGGAGGTCGTCTGCTGGACGTCGTCGCCGTTGGGGAGGAGGTCTGGGGTGTCGAACGGAAAGCGCTTACGCATCGCCGTCGTCGGCGCTGGTGGGATTGCGAAAAGTCACTGGGCTGCTTACGAAGCCCATCGTGACGACGTCGATATGGTGGCCGTCGCGGATGTCGACGAAACGCGCGCCGCCGCTTTCTGTACTGAGGCCGTGGGCGCCGTGCCTTATCAAGACCTCGACACCCTGCTTGCCGAGCAGGAGCCCGACCTCGTCTCCGTCTGCACTCCGCCCGGATTGCACGTCGAGCAGGTCAAGAAGGTTCTCGTGAGCGGCGCCTGGGCGTGGTGTGAGAAACCGCCTTGCCGGTCGCTCGCCGAGTACGACGAGATCGTCGCCGCCGAACGGGAAGGTGGGCCGTACGCCGCTTTCGTGTTCCAACACCGGTTCGGGTCCGCCGCTGGGCGCTTCCGGACGTTGCTCGCAGACGGGGAGCTTGGCCGGCCGCTCGTCGCGCACTGCCAGACGACCTGGTACCGCGATGCCGCTTACTACGCCGTGCCGTGGCGGGGGAAGTGGGCGACCGAGGGTGGCGGTCCGGCGATGGGGCACGGGATCCACCAGATGGATCTGCTGGTGCACCTGCTTGGCGACTGGGCCGAGGTGCGGGCGATGACTGCGCGGCTGGTTCACGAAGTCGAGACCGAGGACGTCTCCACCGCGCTCGTCCGGTTCGAGTCGGGCGCGCTGGCGACCGTGGTCAACAGCGTCCTGTCTCCGGACGAGGTCAGCCGGATCCGGATCGACTGCGAAAACGCGACCGTCGAGCTCACCCACCTCTACGGCTACCGCGGTAAAGACTGGCACTACACCCCGGCACCGCACGTGGTCGCCGATCGGACGACGCGCTGGTCCAGCGCGCCTGACGACGTCGCCAGCTCACACACCGCCGCCTTCGCGCCGGTCCTGGCCGCCTACCGGGCCGGGCAGCGGCCGCCCTGTAGCGGGGCTGATGGTCGGCAGGTGCTGGAGCTGGTCGCGGCGCTCTACAAGTCGGCCTTCACCGGAGCCGGGGTGCGCCGGGGCGAAATTGTTCCTCATGATCCATTTTACCGGTCGATAGCCGGTGTCGGTCAGGGAGCGGAAAGGGAAGGAGCGCGCGTGTGAGTGCGGCGATCACCGTCACCCATCGGCACGGCGACCACGTCGCCGTCGAAGCCGGCGGGGTCCAGCTGATGTCCTATGTGTACAAGCCCGACCCCGTGGCCTACGAGTCCCGCAAGCCCTACACCCACCCGCTGCGCACCCTCGGCGGACGGCGCGTCAGCGGGTACCGCCCGGCCGACCACCGCTGGCACAAGGGCCTGCAGATGACGTCGAGTCACCTGTCCGGCCAGAACTTCTGGGGTGGCCACACCTACGTGCCCGGCGATTGGTACCAGAACCTGCCGGAACGGGTCGGCTCGATGCGGCACGACGGGTTCGCCGGGTTCACCGTCGACGGCGATCGGCTGACCTTCACCGAGCAGCTCACCTGGATCGCCAACAGCGGCGAGGAGTGGGCTCGGGAGCGGCGCGACATCGCCGTCCACTCGGTCGAGCCGGACGAGGGTGCCTGGGCGATCGACTGGGCGATCGAGCTGACCAACATCCGTGACACCCCGCTCGAGTTCGGCAGCCCGACGACCGCCGGTCGCGAGATGGCCGGGTACACCGGGCTGCACTGGCGCGGGCCTCGCGAGTTCAGCGGCGGCCGCGTCCTCGGGCCGGGCGACCTGGGCGGCGAGGAGATGATGGGCCGGCAGGCGCCCTGGCTGGCGTTTGTCGGCGAACACGACGACGTCGACGCGCATTCGACACTCGTGTTCGCGCACGCGCCCGAGAACGACGCCGCCATCCACGAGTCGCACTGGTTCGTCCGTTCCCGTGACACGCCGACCGTGGCGATCTCGTGGGCGTTCTTCGAGGAGTTCGCCCTGTCTCCAGGGGAGAGCTTCGCCTACCGATACCGGGTCGTCGTCGCCGACGGCGCCTGGGATCGCGACCGCGTCACCGGGTACCTCGACACCCACGGGTTCTGAAAGGCAGTCATGGACGAATTCCCCCTTCCGGGTGGTATCGGCCTCTCCCACCTGCGGGCCTACGACTGGGCGGCCGAAGACGGCGTCTGCGGTGGCAGTCCGCACCTGCACCTCGCGTGCACCGAGGCGTACGTTGTCACGGGTGGGCGTGGCGCCGTGCAGACGCTCGGCGTCGGCGGCTACGAGGAGACGGCACTGGAGCCCGGGGTCATCGCGTGGTTCGCGCCCGGCACCGTGCACCGGATGGTGCAGGGCGGGGACCTGCGCGTCACCGTGCTCATGCAGAACAGCGGCCTGCCCGAGGCCGGCGACGCCGTGTTCACGTTTCCGCCCACGGTGCTCGCCGACCCGACCGCCTACGCCGAGGCCGCGGCGTTGCCGAAAACCGACGACGCCGCTCAGCAACGCCGTGACCTGGCGATTCGTGGCTATCTGCCGCTGCGCGAGGCGCTGCTGGACGGCGACTCGGAGCCGTTGCGGGCGTTCCACCGGGCGGCGGTGGCGCTCGTCGCGCCGAAGATCGGGGAGTGGGTGCCGCGGTGGCAGGCCGGGGCGCTGAAGGCCGCCGAGCTGACCGGCGCGCACCTCAAAGCCCTCGCCGACGGCGACGGGAGCCACCTCGAACAGTCGGGGGTCCGAGTCGCGAGGCCGTCCAATCCTGACGGCTACGGCATGTGCGGACGGCGCGCCGAATACGACATACCCGGTGTGACCGCGCCGTACGGCGGGGATCAGCCATCGACGTGGAAGGCCGGTAGTTGATGAACCAGACCATCGGAGTGCTGCTCAACGGGGTCACCGGCCGGATGGGGTACCGCCAGCACCTGCTGCGATCCGTGCTGGCGATCCGCGAACAGGGCGGCGTGGCGCTGCCGGACGGCACCCGGGTGCAGCTCGAGCCGATCCTCGCCGGGCGCACCGCCGCCAAGGTCAAGGAGCTCGCCGACCGGCACGGCCTGACCGCGTGGACCACCGACGTCGCCTCGGCCCTCGGCGACGTGCAGATCTACTTCGACGCTCAGCTGACGTCGGCGCGCGAGCCGTCGGTTCGCGCGGCCATCGCCGCGGGCAAGCACGTCTACGCCGAGAAGCCGTTGGCCGAGACGTTGCCGGCGGCGCTGGAACTGGCGGGGCTGGCGCGGGACGCCGGGATCTGTCACGGCGTCGTACACGACAAACTGTTCCTGCCCGGGCTGCGGAAGTTGCGGCGACTGGTGGATGGCGGCTTTTTCGGGCGCATTCTTTCCGTTCGCGGCGAATTCGGCTACTGGGTGTTCGAGGGGGACTGGCAGGATGCACAGAGGCCCAGCTGGAACTATCGCGCCGAAGACGGCGGCGGGATCGTTCTCGACATGTTCTGCCACTGGAACTACGTGCTGGAGAACCTCTTCGGCGCGGTCCGCGCGGTGACGGCGAAGGCGGTCACGCACATCCCGCGTCGGTGGGACGAGCAGGGCGAGGAGTACGCGGCGACCGCGGACGACGCCGCGTACGGCATCTTCGAGCTCGAGTCGGGGGCGATCGCGCAGATCAACTCGTCGTGGTCCACGCGGGTCTTCCGCGACGAACTGGTCGAGTTCCAGGTCGACGGCACCGAGGGCAGCGCGGTCGCCGGGCTGCGGCGGTGCCGGGTGCAGCACCGGTCGGCTACGCCGAAGCCGGTGTGGAACCCAGACCTGCCGGCGACCGAGACGTTCCGCGAGCAGTGGCAGGAGGTGCCGGACAACGTGGAGTTCGACAACGGGTTCAAGGTGCAGTGGGAGGAGTTCGTCCGGGACGTCGTCGCCGGGCGGCCGCACCGGTACGACTTCTTCTCGGCCGCGCGTGGGTTGCAGCTCGCCGAAGCCGGGTTGACGTCGTCGGCGGAGGGACGGCGCGTGGAGCTGAAGCCGCTGGCGTAGGTCAGCGCAGGGGAGCCGCGGTGCTTCGAGGACGCGGTAGTGGTAGCTCTGGCGCTCTTCTTGGTCGACGAGCGTCCGAAAGCCGGCCGCCCGCACGACTTCCAGCGGCGAGCGGACGATCAGCTCGCCTGCCGTGATCACGTAGCCGGCGATCGGATCCTCGGAGTCCTGCCGGAGGAGGTGCGAGAGGACTCTTCGTCTTCGACCGGAGCGTGCCAATCCAGCGTGACGCCGAACGGCTGTATGTCGTTGACGAGGATCTGCGCCGGCCGGCGGCCGGGCCGCGCTGAACCGGTCGAGGACGGTGGTCGCGAACCCCATCCTGGCGAGCCGCCTCGGCCAGTTCCCGTCAAGCGGACACCGCCTCGTCCGGCGTGCGGAACGTCGGGTCGTCGGCGGGGAGTGCGGCCTTCTCGAACTGGAACGGGTCGTTCACCGAGGCACCTTGACAGCGGGCCACCACCGGCAGTCGATTCGTCAGCGGTATCCGGCGCCGCGACCGTCAGTGGACCGCGAAGTCCACTGTGGTCCCGTTCGTCAGTGCCTCGCCGAGCAACGGCGAACACCGGTCCGGGCACGGGGTCCGCTCGGTGCACGGGCGCTCGATCGTCTTCGTGTCGAAGCCCTTTTCCGCAACGAGTCGATGATGCGTCCAGCTTGTCGTTCAGGCACGTCGTGACGTCGGTGTCGGAACCGGTCAGGGCCTTTTCGGCTTCGGCCTTGACCTGCGAACCGGCGCTGCGCCAGATCGTGAGCACCTTGGCGCGCGGGGAGGCTCAGCGGCCGCCGGTGCCACAACTCCTCCGGCGCCCGGGATGGGTCGAAAGGGACCGGAAAGGTCAGCCCGCGGGCGCGAACGCTAGCCGTCATTCGGGCAGCCCAAAAAGACGCGAATTTCGCCGAACCAGGGAGCAAAGGGGGGTGATCGGCGTCACATTGCGAGGTGAGAAAGCGCTGCCGGAGCAGTGGTCTGGTCCGGCCGGTCAGTCTTTGCCGTTGCCGCCGCCGGAGGTGGACGGCGTGATCAGCACCACCCGGTCGTCGCTCGAGACCGGGGTTCCGCCGTCCTTATTGACCGTTCCGGCCACGGCCATCTGCGGGTTGATCATGCTGATCCCCGCGAGGCGGCCGTACGTGACCGGCGGTTTGCCCGTCTTGCCGTCGAGGCTGATCGTCGGCTTGCCGCTGACCGCGCCGTCGGCCGTCATCGGGAGGTTCTGGAGGTTGCCGGCCAGGGACGTGCCCACCGAGACCGAGCCGTTGGCGTCGACGAAATCCGCACAACCCGCCACGCCCGGCTTGTCCGTCCACGTCCACGCCGGGGCCGTGAGCGGCCGGCCGGCCTGGACCCGGTACAGGGCGTCCTTGTCGGCGAGCCGGTCGGTGACCCAGACACGGCCGCCGTCGGCCGAGGCGCAGAGGCCGCCGGGGGCGTGGAGGCCCGCGGCCACCGCCAAAGCGCCGCCGGGGTTGCCCGCGGCGGCCTTGCCGGACGTGTCGATCCGCAGGACCTTGCCCGCCAGTGACGCCGGGTCGGCCGCCGCGTTCGGGTTGCCCGCGTCGCCCGTCGCGACCAGGAGAGCACCGCGGTTGTCCGTCGCCAGAGTGCCTCGGTTGCCGGTCGCGCCCTTCGGGATGCCCGTGAGCACCGGCTTCGGCGCCTGGCCCTTCGCGAAGCGGACGACGCGGTTGTCCGTCGCCGTCGTCACGTAAGCGAACACGAGCTGGTCCTCGACGTACGACGGCGAAAGGGCGAGGCCCGTCAGGCCGCCGTCGCCGGCCGCCTGGACGTCGAGCTTCGCGAACTCCGTGGCGTCCTTGCCGGCGGTGGCCAGCATGACGCGGCCGCTCTTGCGCTCGCCCGCGAGGGCGCTCGGCGTGGAACCGTCACCCGGCAGGCCGGCCACCGCGGCCACCGTGTCCAGGCAGGTCGCGATCACCGTCTCGTCGAAATCCTTGCAACCCTGCGGCGGCGGGATCGTCGCGGACGGCTGGCCCGGGCGGTTCTGCCTGCCGTCGCCGCCGGAGTCCGCGCCCGGGCCCTGGACCTCGGGGGGTGATTCGGGGCTGGCCACGGGGGCGGGGCTGAACGTCTGGCCCGCCGCGGTGTCGTCGAACCGCGCACAACCGGCGGGCAGCAGGGCGCCACAAGCCAGGATCGCCAGCAGGGCCGACCGGTACCGGGTTCGCATGATCCCCCAGCCTAGGGGCCGGTGCGTGAACCATGGGTGAGTACTCCTCGATTACCGTGGCGATCATGACGCTGACCGTGCTGGTGCCCGACGACGAAGGGCTGTCCGTGCTGGCCGAGGTGCCGCGCGTGCTCCCGGTTCGCTACCAGTGGGGCGAGCCGGTGCCGCCGGAGGCCGCGAAGGCCGAGGTGCTCATCCCCGGCAAGCACCGCGCCGGCGACGAGCTGTGGCGCACGCTGCCGAACCTGAAGCTGATCCAGCTGCTCTCCGCCGGCGCCGAGGACTGGGTCGGCAACGTGCCCGACGGCGTCCTGCTCTCCACCTGCCGGGGCGCGCACGGCGGCAGCACCGCCGAATGGGTCGTCGCCGCGCTGTTGTCGATTTATCGCAAGTTCGACGTCTTCGCCGACGCCCGCCGCGAGGGACGCTGGGCGCGGCAGACCGCCGACACCCTGCAGGGCAAACGCGTACTCGTCATCGGGGCGGGCGACCTCGGGCAGCACCTGCGTCGCCGGCTGGAGCCGTTCGACGCGCGGTGCACCATGGTCGGGCTGACCGCCCGGGAAGGCGTGCACGGCGTCCAGGAACTGCCCGGGCTGCTCGGGCTCCACGACGCCGTCGTGCTGATGGTGCCGCTGACCTCGCGCACCCGCGGGATGGTGGACGCCGGGTTCCTGGCCGAGATGCGGGACGGCGCGGTGCTGGTCAACGTCGCGCGCGGCAGCGTCGTGGTCACCGACGCCCTGGTCGCCGAACTGACCACGGGCCGGTTGCGGGCCGCGCTCGACGTCACGGATCCGGAGCCGCCGCCCGCGGGGCACCTGTTGTGGACCGTTCCGGGGCTGCTGCTGACCCCGCACATCGGCGGGACCGTGCGCGGTGTGCGGGGGCGGTCGTACGCCGTCGCCGCGGCCGAGATCGCGCGGTACGCCGGTGGTGAGCTGCCGGACAACCTCGTGCACGGGGAGTACTGAGCGCGGCGCGCTGCCTCGCCAGGCCGGCGCGCATCCCCTACCCTTCGCGCGTGACCAGTGCAGACGACTTCTCGCAGCAGCCCACCAGCCTTCTGTCGGACGTCGAGGACAACCGGCCGGCCGACGACGGTCCCCGGCAGGGCGGGCTGGGGCTCGGCCTGCTGATCCTGCGCCTGGCGCTCGGCGTGACCATGGGCGCGCACGGTCTGCAGCACCTGTTCGGCCTGTTCGGCGGGCCGGGCATCGGCGGGTTCGCGCGGATGCTGGAGACGTTCGGCTACCACAAGCAGACGACGCTGCTGTCGTGGATCACCGGCGTCACCGAGCTGGGTGGCGGGGTGCTCGTGGTCGTCGGGCTGTTCACACCGCTGGCGGCGGCGGGCCTGCTGGGGGTGGCCGCGAACGCGGTGTACGCGAAGTTCCACGGCGGGTTCTTCGAAGGTCAGGGCCAGGGCTTCGAGCTCGAGCTGGTGCTCGGTCTCAGCGCGTTGAGCCTGCTGTTCACCGGGGCCGGGCCGATCTCGCTGGAGCGCAACACGCCGTGGCGCCGACGGCCGCTGCCGCTGGGACTGGTGAGCCTGTTGCTGGCCGCCGCGGCTTCGGTCGTGGTCATCGTGCTGACCCGGTAGCCCTGTGGACAAGTCCTCGTCGCGATCGCGGGCTGTGGACAACTCGGCTGCCGGGCGCGGATTCGTCGGTGGCTGCCGGTAGCGTGGAAAACGGGGGGTCCCCCCGCGCTGGGCTGGGAATTCGCCGGGGAGGGTGGCCGGGCGTAAGGGGTGGCCGCGTAGGGAACGCGCGAACCTCGGCGGGTGAGTAGTCGGTCAGCCGGTGGTCGTGGGCGGTGATGCCGGGGGATGTCGCGGAGGGTCGGTGGCCGCGACGTCGACTTGGCCGAGGAACAAGCCCGCGCAGGCCGTCCCCGTTGACCAAGGACGGCTGGCTGCGCGGCTCCGGAGTGGTCCGGAAAGCGCGAAGGCCGCCCCAGGAACCGGGACGGCCTTCGGCGGGTTGGTGAGTGCTTACTTGTTCGGGTCGCGGACCGCGCCCGTGTCGGCCGAGGTGGCCATGCGGGCGTACGCGCGCAGGGCCGCCGTGATCGGGCGTTCGCGCTCCTTCGGCTGCCAGGGGCGCTCGGACGTCTCCATCTTCGAGCGGCGCTCCGCCAGGATTTCCGGGTCCACCAGCAGTTCCAAGCGACGCTCGTGGACGTCCAGGACGATCCTGTCGCCGTTTTCGACCAACGCGATCAGGCCGCCCGCCGCCGCTTCCGGGGAGATGTGGCCCACCGAGATGCCCGACGAGCCGCCCGAGAAGCGGCCGTCCGTGATCAGGGCGCACTTCTTGCCCAGGCCCGAGCCCTTGAGGAACGCCGTCGGGTGCAGCATTTCCTGCATGCCCGGGCCGCCCGCAGGGCCTTCGTAGCGGATGACCAGGACCTCGCCCGGCTGGATCTCCTTCTTGAGGATCGCCGACACGGCTTCCTCCTGGCTCTCCAGCACCCGCGCTGGGCCTTCGAAGTGCCACAGCTCTTCGTCGATGCCCGCGGACTTGATCACCGCGCCGTTCTCGGCGAGGTTGCCGCGCAGGATGGCCAGGCCGCCGTCCTTCGTGTACGCGTGCTCGACGTCGCGGATGCAGCCGCCCGTCGCGTCCGTGTCGAGGGACGACCAGCGGTTCTCCGTCGAGAACGCCTGCGTCGTGCGAACCCCGCCCGGTGCTGCGTGGAACAGCTCCACGGCAACGTCGGAAGGTGACGAAGCCCGGATGTCCCACGAACCCAGCCAGGATTCGAGGTCGGGGGAGTGCACCGAACGGACGTCCGTGTTGAGCAGGCCGCCGCGGTACAGCTCGCCCAGGATCGCCGGGATTCCGCCGGCGCGGTGGACGTCTTCCATGTGGTAGTCGGAGTTCGGCGCCACCTTCGAGAGGCAGGGGACACGGCGGCCGATCGCGTCGATGTCGTCGATCGTGAAGTCGACCTCGCCCTCCTGGGCGGCGGCGAGGATGTGCAGCACCGTGTTGGTCGAGCCGCCCATCGCCATGTCGAGGGCCATCGCGTTCTCGAACGCCGCCTTCGACGCGATCGAGCGCGGCAGCACCGAGTCGTCGTCGTTTTCGTACCAGCTGCGGCACAGCTCGACGACCGTCCGGCCGGCTTCCTCGAACAGCGCGCGGCGCGCGGCGTGCGTGGCCAGCGTCGAGCCGTTGCCCGGCAGCGACAGGCCCAGGGCCTCGGTCAGGCAGTTCATCGAGTTCGCGGTGAACATGCCGGAGCACGAGCCGCACGTCGGGCAGGCGGAACGCTCGACGATGTCGAGCCCGTCGTCGTCGACCTCGGTGCTTGCCGACGCCGCGATCGCGGTGATCAGGTCGGTCGGGGCCTGCGCGACGCCGCCCACGACGACGGCCTTGCCGGCCTCCATCGGGCCGCCGGAGACGAACACGACCGGGATGTTCAGCCGCATCGCGGCGTTGAGCATCCCCGGGGTGATCTTGTCGCAGTTGGAGATGCAGACGAGCGCGTCGGCCTGGTGCGCGTTGACCATGTACTCGACGGAGTCGGCGATGATCTCGCGCGAGGGCAGCGAGTAGAGCATGCCGGAGTGGCCCATGGCGATGCCGTCGTCGACGGCGATCGTGTGGAACTCGCGCGCGACGCCGCCGGCTTCCTTGACCGCGCCGGCGACGATCTCGCCGAGGTCCTTGAGGTGCACGTGGCCGGGCACGAACTGCGTGTAGGAGTTGGCGATCGCCACGATCGGCTTGCCGAAGTCGCTGTCGGTCATGCCGGTGGCGCGCCAGAGCGAGCGCGCGCCCGCCGCGTTGCGGCCGTGGGTGGTGGTCCGGGAACGGAGAGGCGGCACGGCGAACTCCCAGGTCGGATGGTGGGCCAGGCGGAGGTCGGGACGCTCCGCAGAAACTGGTCCTACCAATTTAGACCTTCAAGCGAGCCTGACCCGCCGTGGGGTTACTCGCTCGGCGACGTCTCGGGCTTGGCCGGCTTGACGTCCTGGGCGTCCAGCAGGCCGCTCGGGTCGGCGACCAGGCCCTCGCTCACCAGCGACAACACCGGCAGGTGCCGGGTGCGGACCGTCGGCAGCGGCACCTTCGTGTCATCCGTCAGCACGGCCTGGACCCGCGCCCGCTTCGTGATCGCCAGGCCCTTCAACGCCGACCACGGCACGTCGCGGTGGCCGAACATCGTGCGCGTCGCCAGGCCCTTGCGGGTCGCGACCGTGCGGGTGCGGATCACGAACACCGCCAGCGCGATCGGGAAGACGTAGAGCCACTGCAGGTACGGGATCTCCCCGAGCGCGATCGGCGTCACGCAGATGGTGAGGAGCGCGATCGCCATGAACGACGTGCGGGGGATGCGGAAGACGGCCTTCCGGCCTTCGTCCTGCTCTTTTTCGGCCACGCCGAAATGGTGCACCGCCCGGCGCGAGCACCGGAAACCGGGTCGGCGCGGACGTGACACGCACCGCGCCCGTGTCCACCATGCGGACTCACCGTCCCGCAGAGTTGACACCTGAGAGACCTTCGGACTAGCGTCACCAGCGTGACACCGCTGACCGGCCTCGTACTTCCCAAGCGCGTCGACGCTTAGGGAAGACTTTCCGCTGCGTCGACGCGCGACCCTCGTGCGACCTTACGGTCGGCGAGGGTTTTTTGTTGCCCGAGGCAAGAGATTCCTGGCCCCACCGCACAAAACCGACCCGAACGAGTGACACCGAGACCCACGAGGCAGACCCGATGACCAGTGCCACAAATCCGACGAAGCCGGGCCCCACGCCCGGCGCGCCCGGAGCACGTCCGAAGCCGGCGCCACCGGCGGGAACCCCGGTGCGCGTCACCGGCGCGCAGTCCCTCGTGCGCTCGCTCGAGGCGGTCGGCGCCGAGGTGGTCTTCGGCATTCCGGGCGGCACCATCCTGCCGGCCTACGACCCGCTCTTGGACTCGACGAAGGTCCGCCACATCCTGGTCCGCCACGAGCAGGGCGCCGGCCACGCGGCCACCGGCTACGCGCAGGCCACCGGCAAGGTCGGCGTCTGCATGGCGACCTCCGGCCCCGGCGCGACCAACCTGGTCACCCCGCTGGCCGACGCGAACATGGACTCCGTCCCGGTCGTGGCCATCACCGGCCAGCAGAGCCGGGCGCTGATCGGCACCGACGCGTTCCAGGAAGCCGACATCTGCGGCATCACCATGCCGATCACCAAGCACAACTTCCTCGTCACGGACCCCGCGGACATCCCGCGGACCATCGCCGAGGCGTTCCACCTGGCGTCCACGGGCCGGCCCGGCCCGGTCCTGGTGGACATCCCCAAGGACGTGCTGCAGGAGATGACCTCGTTCTCCTGGCCGACCGAGCTGCGGCTGCCGGGCTACCGCCCGACGCTGCGCCCGCACGGCAAGCAGGTCCGCGAAGCCGCGAAGCTGATCGCGAAGTCGCGCCGCCCGGTGCTGTACGTCGGTGGCGGCGTGATCAAGGCCGAGGCGCACCAGCAGCTGAAGGAGCTCGCCGAGCTGACCGGCATCCCGGTCGTCACCACGCTGATGGCGCGCGGCGCGTTCCCCGACTCGCACCCGCAGCACCTCGGCATGCCGGGCATGCACGGCTCGGTCGCCGCCGTCGCCGCGATGCAGCGGGCCGACCTGCTGATCGCGCTCGGGGCCCGGTTCGACGACCGCGTCACCGGCCAGTTGTCCTCCTTCGCGCCGGACGCCGCGATCGTGCACGCCGACATCGACCCGGCCGAGATCTCGAAGAACCGCAAGGCGGACGTCCCGATCGTGGGCGACTGCAAGGAGATCATCGGCGAGCTGATCACCGCCGTGCAGTCGGAATTCGACCACGGCGGCAAGCCCGACCTCGCCGACTGGTGGACCCAGGCCGAGGACTGGCGCACCAACTACCCGGCCGGCTACGAGTGGCCCGACGACGGTTCGCTGTCGCCGCAGTACGTCATCGAGCGGATCGGGCAGCTCGTCGGCCCGGACGCGGTGTACGCCGCCGGCGTCGGGCAGCACCAGATGTGGGCCGCGCAGTTCGTCAAGTACGAGAACCCGCGCACCTGGATCAACTCCGGCGGCCTCGGCACCATGGGCTACGCGGTGCCCGCGGCGATGGGCGCGCAGTTCGGCGTCCCCGGCACCCCGGTGTGGGCGATCGACGGCGACGGCTGCTTCCAGATGACCAACCAGGAGCTGGCCACCTGCGCCATCGAGGGCGCGCCGATCAAGGTCGCCGTCATCAACAACGGCAACCTGGGCATGGTCCGGCAGTGGCAGAACCTCTTCTACTCGGAGCGGTACTCCAACACCGACCTCGGCACGCACAAGCACCGCATCCCGGACTTCGTGCTGCTGGCCGAGGCGCTGGGCTGCGCCGGCCTGCGCTGCGAGACGAAGGAAGACGTCGACGCCACCATCCGCCGCGCGATGGAGATCAACGACCGCCCCGTCGTGATCGACTTCGTCGTGGGGAAGGATGCCCAGGTGTGGCCGATGGTCGCCGCCGGCACCGGCAACGACGAGATCATGGCGGTCCGGGGCATCCGGCCGCTGTTCGACGACGACGAGGTTTCGGTCGAGACGACCGAGGCTGCCGCGGAAGCTGCTGGGGAAGGTGAGCGCTGAGATGAGCGTCCACACGCTGAGTGTCCTGGTCGAGAACAAGCCGGGTGTGCTCGCGCGCGTCTCGGGCCTGTTCTCGCGCCGCGGGTTCAACATCGAGTCCCTCGCCGTCGGGCCCACGGAGAACCCCGAGGTGTCCCGCATGACGATCGTGGTCGCCGTCGAAGAGCTACCGCTCGAGCAGGTGACCAAGCAGCTCAACAAACTGGTCAATGTGATCAAAATAGTCGAGCTGGAGCAGTCGACCGCCGTGCAGCGCGAACTGCTGCTGGTCAAGGTGCGCGC
This sequence comes from Amycolatopsis sp. NPDC049252, assembly GCF_043197175.1. Classification (NCBI taxonomy): domain Bacteria; kingdom Bacillati; phylum Actinomycetota; class Actinomycetes; order Pseudonocardiales; family Pseudonocardiaceae; genus Amycolatopsis; species Amycolatopsis sp. NPDC049252. Next base: position 73,133 of record NZ_JBICSQ010000007.1, on the reverse strand, counting down.
CGACAACACCGTGCGCAGCCAGGTCCTCGAAACCGTCCAGCTCTTCCGGGCCAAGGTGGTCGACGTCTCCCCGGAGGCACTCACCGTCGAAGCCACCGGGACGTCCGACAAGATCGGTGCGCTGCTGCGGATGCTGGAGCCGTATGGCATTCGCGAGCTGGTGCAGTCAGGCATGGTCGCGGTGGGGCGGGGCGCCCGTTCCATCACCGCCACTTCACCGCGTTAACGAAGTAAGTCAGGAAAGGAAGCAGTACCCCCATGGCAGTGGAAATCTTCTACGACGACGACGCCGACCTCTCGATCATCCAGGGGCGCAAGGTCGCTGTCATCGGCTACGGCAGCCAGGGCCACGCCCACTCGCTGAGCCTGCGCGACTCCGGCGTCGACGTCCGCATCGGCCTGCCCGAGGGGTCCAAGTCGCGGGCTAAGGCCGAGGAGCAGGGCCTGCGCGTGCTCACCCCGGCCGAGGCGTCGGCCGAAGCCGACCTGATCATGATCCTGGCGCCGGACACGAAGCAGCGCTTCATCTACGAGCAGGACATCGCGCCGAACCTCAAGGACGGTGACGCGATCTTCTTCGGGCACGGCTTCAACATCCGCTACGACCTGATCAAGCCGCCGGCCAACGTCGACGTCGCCATGGTCGCCCCGAAGGGCCCGGGCCACCTGGTCCGCCGCCAGTTCGTCGACGGCAAGGGCGTCCCGGCGCTCATCGCCGTCGAGCAGGACGCCTCCGGCAACGCCCAGGCGCTCGCCCTGTCCTACGCCGCAGCCATCGGTGGTGCGCGTGCGGGCGTCATCAAGACGACCTTCACCGAGGAGACCGAGACCGACCTCTTCGGCGAGCAGGCCGTGCTCTGCGGTGGCGCGTCCGCGCTGGTGCAGACCGGTTTCGAGGTGCTCACCGAGGCCGGTTACGCCCCGGAGATCGCCTACTTCGAGGTGCTGCACGAGCTGAAGCTGATCGTCGACCTGATGTACGAGGGCGGCATCGCGCGCCAGCGCTACTCGATCTCCGACACCGCCGAGTACGGCGACCTGACCCGCGGCCCGCGCGTCATCTCGCCGGCGGTCAAGGAAGAGATGAAGAAGATCCTCGGCGAGATCCAGGACGGCACGTTCGCCCGCGAATGGGTCGCCGAGGACGAGGCCGGCCGGCCGAACTTCACCAAGCTCGAGGAGCAGGGCAACCAGCACCCGATCGAGGCGACCGGCAAGAAGCTGCGCGACCTGATGTCGTGGGTGGACCGGCCGATCACCGAGACCGCCTGATCTTCACCGCGTGAAGGGGACGCCCGGGTCGGGCGTCCCCTTCACTGCGTTCGGTGCCCGGGTGGTTACGCTGGTGGCATGAGTGAGCAGCCGGCCGACGACAAGGCGCACATCCGGCACCACCTGGACTTCACCAAGGCCGAGTGGACCCGCGCCGAGCCCGAGGGCGTCACTCTCGACGAGGTCGTCGAGTACACGTTCATTCCGCACACCGACGGCGTCACCTATGTCGCGATGCGGAAGTCGACGGAACCGGACGGCACGGTCCTCGTCTTCACCCCTTCGGAGTGGGAGGCGTTCGTGCTCGGCGTCCGCGACGGGGAGTTCGACCTTCCGGACGCCTAGGCGCCCAGGCGCGCGGCCAGCGCGGGGATCCCGCCGGTGTCGCCGGCGATGCCGAGGTGGTCGCCGTAGTCGCGGGATTCGACGATCAGGCCGTCACGGATCCGCAGGACGAAGATGTTCGCGATCCGCACCGGGGCGCCCGTGTGCTCACCCTGGTAGGCGAACTCGCCGATCAGCACCTCCGGGTCCGTGGTCCGGTAGGTGACCAGGTCCGACACCGAGAAGCCGGGGTTGAGCTTCTTGCCCGCCTCGAAGTGCTCGCGCAGCTCGTCGCGCGTCCGCACCACGCCCGAGCCCGGCAGGAACGGGTGCGTCACGTGGGTTTCCGCGGCGTAGAGCTCCGGCAGCTCGTCCCACCGCGCGCCCGCGACGCCGAAGACGAGCCTTTCGAACACGGTGTCCGCGCTCTCCGGGGTGACCGGGGAGAGCTCGCGCGGCGGCGCCTGCTCGTAGGCCTTCGGCAGCTGGTCGACGCCGTCGCGGATCGCGGCGAGCCGCAGGTAGTCGTGGTAGTCGCGGGAGTGGACGATCAGGCCGTCGCGGATCCGCAGGACCTGGATGTTGGCCGTGACGTCGGTCTTGCCGGTTTCGGTCGACTCGGCGTCGTAGTCGTATTCGGCGACGATCACCTCGGGGTCCGTGGTCTCGTGGACGACGACGTTCTTGCGCTTGAGCCGGACCATCCCGGCGAGGGCGCCGGTGAACCGCTCGTGGACGGCCGCGCGGCCGGTGAGGCGCGTCGGCCGTGGCACGGCCTGGGGGTGTTCGACGACGGTGTCCTCGGCGTAGAGCGCGGAAAGCTCGCTGAACCGTCCTTCGCTGATGCCGTCGGACAGCGCCGCGAACACGTCGCGAGGTGTGGTCATGAATCCTCCCAGTGGCAAAACGGAGTCTGTAGTCCGTCTCGACGATACGGACTACAGACTCCGGTTGTCTACAGGGATCGCAGCAGCGCCTTCGCGGCCGGCTGGTCGCAGACCTCCGCCCAGGTTTCCGGCGTACTGCTCCAGATCCCATCCCGGGCGCCGAGGTCGGCGCCGCTTTCGGCGAGTACGCGGATGACGTCCAGGTGCCCGGACTGGGTGGCCAGGTGCAGGGCCGTGACGCCCTCGCCGTGGTTCGGGCCACCGAACGTCCCCGCGTGGTTCACGTCGGCGCCGAGGTCGAGCAGCGTCCGCACCGCGGCGACGCGCCCTGTTGCCGCCGCCCAGGTCAGGGCCGTGCCGCGGTAGACGTCGGCGTCGAGACGGGCGCCGCGCGCCGCGAGCGTCCTGAGCGTGTCGACGCGGTCGTTGCGGGCCGCCCAGGCCAGGGCCTCGTCGCGGATCTCGGCCGGGTCGTCGGTCGGCGACCAGGCCGGGAACCCGCTGTGCGGCCGGTAGAAGCCGCGGTGTTCACCCGCGGCGGGGCTGAGCGTGCCGTCCGGTTTCAGGAGTTCGTCCAGGAGGTCCGCGTCGCCGAGGCCGGCCGCGACGCGCAGGTTGCCGGGCGCCTGGCTGTGCGCGGCCAGCTTCTCGGCGGCTTCGCGGTGGCCCCAGAACAGGGCGACGACCAGGGGAGTGCCGCCGTCGCCGCGAGCCGGGACGTCGACCGGCGCGCCCGCGTCGAGCAGCAGGTCGAGCAGGTGCGGGAGGTTGCTGTACGCGGCCTGGTGCACCGGCGTCCAGCCGTGGACGTTCCCGCGCGACGGGTCCGCGCCGTGCTTCAGCAGGACGCGGCTGAGCCGCTCGTCGCAGGTCGCGCCGGCCATGCCGAGCAGGTCGTTGCCGTTGGTGCCGCGCGCGGTGACGAGGCCGGGGAACGCGCCGAGGAGCGTTTCGAGAGCCTCGGGATCTCGTGCCTCGACCGCCCGGTACGCCCGCGCGAACGGCTCCCCGCTGTCCACAAGCGACTTGACGTGCTCGCGAAGTGCCTTCCAGGAACCGAAACCGTGTTCGCGGGCGACGACCACGCGGGCGCCGTCCCGGGTCAAAGGCTGATCCCAGCGGTCGAACGGCTCACGCGCGCCGGGCGTCTCGTCTTCGGCGGACGCGAGCAGGCCGAGCGCGCGCTCGGCGTAGTACTCGACGTCCTGGTGGTAGGGGTGTTGCAGCGTTTCGCCGTGCTCGGTGACGCGCCGGACGTACGCCTGCAGCTTCGGCCAGCTCGGGAAGCCGTGCTCGCGCGCGATCCGGAACTGCGCTTCGGACAGCTTCACGGCTTCGGCGCGTGCGAGGTCCTTCGCGCGTTTGCGCAGCTGATCCAGGCTGGGTTTGGCGGGCAACGTGCCCATGACGCCTTCCTTCCCTCGTCGCCCGTGGTCCGCCGGCACCGGGCAGGAAAGAAGGTGCGGAGCTGGTGGTGCGGTGCTGCGGGGGTGGGCTCGGCCCTTTCCGCGGACGGGACGCGGCCCTCACCGCGTCCCGCCAGCGTACCCGGCCGGACGACACGCGCACCCCGATGGACGACACGCGTACTCGGGCGGACGACACGGCCGATGGCCCGCCGGGCGCTGTGTCGTCCATTCCGGTTACGGGAGGAGGTCGGCCAGTCTGCGGTAGGAGTCCTTGGTGCGGGCCAGGACCTGGACGCAGACGTGGTCGGCGCCGGCGTCGAGGTGGGCCCGGATCCGGTCGGCCGCCTGCTGTTCGCCGACCGCGACGAGCGCGCCGACCAGCCGGTCGCTGCCGCCGTCGGCCAGGTCTTCGTCGGTGAAGCCGAGCCGGCGGAGGTTCGACCGGTGGTGCGGGGCGAGCTTCACGTACGTGCCGACGTGCTCCCGGGCCACCTCCCACGAGCCGTCCAGGACCACGGCCTGCTCGACGGCGAGGTACTTGCCCGCGCCGAGCCGTTCCCGGGCCAGGGCGGTGTGCTCGGGCGGGACGAAGTACGGGTGGGCGCCGTCGGCCCGCTCGGCCGCCAGGTCCAGGGCCTGCGGGCCGAGGGCGGCGATCAGCCGCCGGGGCCGCGGGGACGGCACCGGCAGCGCGGGCAGGTCGGCTTCGTCCATCCCGCCCAGGTACTCCCGCATCGCCGAAATCGGGCGTGTACCGGGGAAGTGACCGCCGAGCCCGACGGTGAACCGGCCCGGGTAGGCCTCGCCCAGCGCGCGCGTCGCCGCTTCCGCCGTGATCGGCGCGCGGCGGTCGAACCGGGCGATCCCGGTGGCCACCCTGAGGCGCGAGGTCGCCGCCAGGATCAGCGCGGCCTGGGTGAACGCCTCCCGCCCGGCGTACTCGCCGAACCAGAGCGCGTCGAAGCCCAGCTCTTCGACCTCGGTGGCGGTCTCCCGCAGCTCGCCGATCGGGGTGTCCTCGAAGAACTGCCAGATCCCGACGCTCACCGGACCACCGCCGGCGCCAGCTCGGCCAGGACGTCCACGGTCGACTCGAAGGTGGCCGCGGACGGCGTCAGCAGCACGTGGTCCGCGCCGGCGTCGAGCAGCTCGTCCAGGCGTTTCGCGATGGTTCCCGCATCACCCCACAGGACGAGGTCGTCGACGAACCGGTCACTCGGGCCGTTGATGTCGGCATCGGTGTACCCGAGCCGTTTCCAGCCCGCGAGGTAGGCCTCGATGTGGTGCTCGCGCGAGAGCGCCACCCGCTTCCGGACGCTTTCGCGGGCGTCCTCGCGGGTGCCGAGCAGCACCGTCTGCTGCGGGATCAGCAGCTTGTCCGGCCCGAGGATCTCCCGGGCGTACGGCGTGTGGCCGACGGGCTGGGCGAACGGGTGCGCGCCGTCGGCGTGGTCGCGGGACAGCTCCAGCATCTTCGGCCCGACGGCGGCCAGCACCCGCGGAAACGCCACCGGGGCAGGGTTTTCCGCGGCGGCGGCGTCCATTTCGAACAGGTAGGCGCGCATCCGGTCGAGCGGCCGGTACGCCTCGCCGAGCTTCGTCGCCTGGAACCGGTGCCCGACGCCGACGCCGAGCACGAACCGGCCGGGGTGGGCCTGGGCGAGCGTGGCGCCGCCCTTCTCGGCGGTCACCCCGGGCCGGGCCCAGAGGTTGGCGATGCCGGTGCCGAGCACGACGTCCGGCACCGACGCGAGCAGGTCGCCGAAGTGGGCGAACACCTCGCGAGTGCCGGGGCCTTCGCCGCTCCAGACCGAGCGGTAGCCGAGCTCGGCGAGCCGGCCGGTGGCCGCGCGCTCGACGTCCGGCGGCGGGGCGAGCGGGGCACTCGGCAGCCAGGCGCCGATGGCGCCGAGCCGTGCCCGGGTGTCTTCGATCAGGGTCATCCTCGTTCCCTCCAGTAATGTGAGGCTGCCTCCGGTTAATATACGGAGGCAGCCTCCGATTGGCTACCCGGTAGGCTCGGAAGGGCGATGACCGAAGTCAAGCCGATGCGCGCGGACGCCCGCCGCAACTACGAGCGCCTCCTTGAGGAGGCGCAGCGAGCCTTCGCCGAACACGGCGTCGAGGCGTCGCTGGAAGACATCGCCCGCCGGGCCGGCGTCGGCATCGGCACGCTCTACCGGCACTTCCCGACCCGGGACGCCCTGCTCGAGACCCTCCTGCGGGCCCGGTTCGACGGTCAGGCCGAGCGGGCGCGCGAGCTGCTCACCGACCCGGCGCCGCTCGAGGCGCTGCGGGCGTGGCTGCTCGGGCTCGGCGACACCACCGGCACCTTCCGCGGCCTGGCCGAGCTGACCGCCGACGCGCTCAACGACGAGACGTCCCGCTTGTACGCTTCGTGCCACGCCATGCGGGACGCGGCGTCCCAGCTGGTGGAACGCGCGAAGGCGGCGGGGGAGCTGCGCGCGGACGTCACCACGCACGAGCTGCTTCTGTTGCTGCACGCGGCATCCTGGGCGGGACCGCACCTGCCCGGCGACGCGGGCATGCAGCGCCTCCTGGCTCTTGTTTTCGAGGGATTACGGGCGAGTTAACACCATGGGAAGCCAGGACGCGGTCCTGCGCGTTAAACTCCCGCTCGACCGGGGCACAACGACGTGCTGAGACCGTCTGTCACCACAGAGCGTCCTGGAAATGACCAGATAGTGGGAGCCGCATCGTGAGCAAGCCCAGCAAACCCGTCGTCCTCATCGCGGAGAAGCTCGCCCCCTCCGTGCTGAGTGTGTTCGGTGACGAGGTGGAGGTCCGGCACGTCGACGGCACGGACCGATCCGCGCTGCTGGAGGCGGTGAAGAGCGCCGACGCGCTCCTGGTCCGGTCCGCGACCAAGGTCGACGCCGAGGTCTTCGCCGCCACGACCCAGCTCAAGGTCGTCGCCCGCGCCGGCGTCGGGCTGGACAACGTCGAGGTGCCCGCGGGCACCGAGCGCGGTGTCCTCGTCGTGAACGCCCCGACGTCGAACATCGTCTCCGCCGCCGAGCACGCCGTGGCCCTGCTGCTCTCCGTCGCGCGCCGCATCCCGGCCGCCGACCAGAGCCTGCGCGGCGGCGAGTGGAAGCGCAGCTCGTTCTCCGGCGTCGAGCTGCAGGGCAAGACCGTCGGCGTGGTCGGCCTCGGCAAGATCGGCCAGCTGTTCGCGCAGCGCCTCGCCGCGTTCGACACCAAGCTCATCGCGTACGACCCCTACGTCTCGGCCGCGCGCGCCGCGCAGCTGGGCATCGAGCTCGTCACCCTCGACGAGCTGCTGACCCGCGCCGACGCGATCTCCATCCACCTGCCGAAGACCCCGGAGACCAAGGGCCTCATCGACGCCGAGGCGCTGAAGAAGACCAAGCCGGGCGTCATCATCGTGAACGCCGCCCGCGGCGGCCTGATCGTCGAGCAGGACCTGGCCGACGCGCTGCGCTCGGGCCACGTCGGCGGCGCCGGCGTCGACGTCTTCGTCACCGAGCCGACCACGTCCAGCCCGCTGTTCGAGCTGGAGAACGTCGTTGTCACCCCGCACCTGGGCGCCTCCACCGCCGAGGCGCAGGACCGCGCGGGCACCGACGTCGCCAAGTCGGTGCTGCTGGCCCTGCGCGGCGACTTCGTGCCGGACGCGGTGAACGTCTCCGGCGGCGGCGCGGTCGGCGAGCACGTCCGCCCGTACCTGTCGCTCGTGCAGAAGCTCGGCATGCTGCTCACCGCGCTGAACCCGAAGGCGCCGAGCACGGTCGACGTCGTGGTCAAGGGCGAGATCTCCAACGAGGACACCGGGGTGCTGCAGCTCGCCGCGCTGCGCGGGGTGTTCACCGGCGTGGTCGAGGACCAGGTCACGTTCGTCAACGCGCCGCAGCTCGCCGAGAAGCTCGGCGTCCAGGTGCAGTTGACGACCGAGCCGGAGAGCCCCAAGTTCCGCAGCCTGGTCACCGTCCGCGCGGCGTACGCCGACGGCACGGCGCTGACCGTGTCTGGTTCGGTCACCGGCCTGGACGAGGTCGAGAAGCTCGTCGAGGTCAACGGCCGCGGCTTCGACCTGCGCGCCGAGGGCACCGTGCTCCTGGTCGAGTACCCGGACCGCCCGGGCGTGATGGGCCGCGTCGGCACGCTGCTCGGGGAAGCCGGCATCAACATCGAGGCCGCGCAGATCAGCCAGACGACCGACGGCTCCGACGCCGTGATGCTGCTGCGCGTCGACCGCCACATCGACGCGCACCTGCTGGAGCCGATCGGCGCCTCGGTAGGCGCGCACACGATCCGCGCCGTCGACCTCGGCTGACGTCTCCGGTCCTGAAGGCTCTCTCGCCGCGTCCGGCGAGGGGGCCTTCAGGCGTTTTCGGGCCTTCGGTTCGCGTTCAGCCACTCGGCGCGGTTCCAGAGCACCGGCGAAGCGCCGACCGGTTCGAAGAGGACGTCCGGATCGTCGCTCTGCACCAGGACGACGAGCGGACGGCCGAAGAGCATCGCCACGCGTGAGTGGCTCGCCAGGAGGTCCAGCACGATCTGGGCCGAGCGCGGACTGCGCGCGGCGTACGCGTCGTAGCCGGTGAAGACGATCGCGAGCCCGGCCGAGTCCGGCGACCACCCGTAGTCGTGGGCGACGACGTCACGCAGGCAGTCGTTGAGCGCGTCGAGGTTCTGCCCGTAGTAATCCGGGAAGTCGAGCGCCGCGGCGACGGCGGTGTGCATGTCGAGATCGGACGTCCACTCGCGCGCGCTCAGCCGGGTGACCTGGTAGTCGTGCTCCGCCAGCCATTCCGTCGTCTCGGTCAGGAGCTGCGGCCGCCAGAACAGCGTCACGGGGCCGTCGCGCAGCAGAGTGAACGCGAGGTCGTTGCGGGGCTCGTAGCGGTGCATGGCTGCCGAGCCTATCGGCAATCACATTCACATAACGGACTTATTTGCCTACCTAAGTAGGTGTTTTGGGGCATTAGGTTCTCCCCGCGAGGTTGAACCACGCGTCGTCGAGGGCACGGCGCGGTTGCCGTGCTTCACCGTCGGGGGTGCCAGGAGCGGCAGGCAGGTTCGGGTCCAGACCTCGAGTAAGGGGCCCACTCATGAGCAGATCCCGCTTACCCGCGCGCGCCATGACGGCGGCCTTCGCCGTCGTGCTGGTCGCCGCGCTCGGGGCGCCGGTCGCGACCGCGGCCGAGGCACCGCTCGCCGACGGCGTCACGCCGGCGAAGATCGACGACGCCAAGCTGCAGGGCAAGGTCGCGCCGCGCCTGGCCGCCGCGCAGGGCCGCGTCACCGCGTTCGTCGAGCTGGCCAAGAAGCCCGCCGTCGACGCGTTCACCGCGGCCCAGCCGCAGGGCAAGGACCAGGCGAAGCGGGCCGCTCGCGCCGCGAAGGACGACACCGCCGCCGCGGTGACCTCCGTGCTCGGCCAGCTGCGCTCGGCCGATGCCAAGCCGCAGGTCGTCACCCAGACCGCCAACGCCGTTCCCGGCGTGGTCGTCACCGCCGACGCCGCGAAGCTGCGCGAGGTCGCGAAGCGCGCGGACGTCGTTTCGGTGCGCACGGTCGTGCCGAAGACCCGCACCAACGCCAGCGCCGAGCAGCTGACCAACACGCTCGCCGCGTGGCAGCAGACCGGCAAGTTCGGTGACGGCGTCCGCGTCGGCGTCATCGACGACGGCATCGACTACACCCACGCCGACTTCGGCGGCCCCGGCACGCAGGCGGCCTACAAGAGCGTCGACAGCACCAAGCCGACCCCGCTGTTCCCGAGCGCCAAGGTGGTCGGCGGCACCGACCTCGTCGGCGACGACTACGACGCCGCGACGCCCGGCAAGACCACCCCGGCCCCGGACCCGAACCCGCTGGCCTGCGGTGAGCACGGCACGCACGTCGCCGGCACCATCGGCGGCTACGGCGTCACCGCCGACGGCAAGACCTTCAAGGGCGACTACAAGAAGCTGGACGCCAAGAAGGTCGACGCGATGCAGATCGGCCCGGGCACGGCGCCGAAGTCGCTCCTCTACGCCATCAAGGTGTTCGGCTGCACGGGCTCCACGAACGTCACCTCGCAGGCCCTCGACTGGGCGCTCGACCCGGACGGCGACGGCGACTTCACCGACCACCTCGACATCGTCAACCTCTCGCTGGGCTCCGACTTCGGCGCGCCGGACGACCCGGACTCGCTGTTCGTGCGCAAGCTCGCCGCGAACAACGTGCTCCCGGTGATCTCCGCGGGCAACGGCGGCGACATCAACGACATCGCCGGCTCGCCCGGCAACACGCCCGAGGCGCTCACCGTCGCCAGCACGCGGGACGCGGGTGTCCTGCGCGACGCCGCCGAGGTCACCGCGCCCACCGCGGCCAAGGGCCAGAAGACCGGCCAGTACAGCCAGAACTACACCGGTTACGACACGCTGAACCTGACCGCCCCGGTCGTCACGCTGGCGGGCGCGAACAACGCGGGCTGCGCGGCGTACTCCGCGGCCGACAAGGCGAAGGCGGCCGGCAAGTTCGTCTGGCTGGAGTGGGACGACAACGACTCGACCCGCGCGTGCGGTTCGGCCGTCCGGGCCAACAACGCCCAGGCCGCCGGGGCCAAGGGCGTGCTGCTGTCGTCCACTTTGGAGCACTTCAGCGCGGGTATCGCGGGCAACGCGGCGATCCCGATGTTCCAGTTCACCGGCTCCGCGACCGCGCCGCTGCGCGCGTCGCTGACCGCGGGCACGCTGCAGGTGCGCCTGTACGGCACCGGTCGCGCGTCGATCCAGACGTACGACAAGAAGATCGTCGACACCCCGAGCTCGTTCACCTCGCGCGGTACCCGCGGCCCGGCGCTCAAGCCGGACGTGGCCGCCCCCGGTGACACGATCACCTCGGCGTTCCGCGGCAGCGGCAACGGCCGGACCGTGCTGTCCGGCACGTCGATGGCCGCCCCGCACACCACGGGCATCACGGCGCTGGTCCGCCAGTCCCACCCGGACTGGTCGGTCGAGGAGGTCAAGGCCTCGGTGATCGACACCGCCGGCCACGACGTCACCGACGGCGCGGGCCGCACCTTCGCGCCGCAGCGCGTCGGCAGCGGCCGGATCGACGCGAAGGCGGCGCTGGACAACCAGGTGCTCGCCTACGTCCAGGACGACCCGGGCGCGGTCAGCGTCAGCTTCGGCGCGGTCGAGGCCGGGGGTCCGGTCACGCTGTCGAAGACGATCAAGCTGGTCAACAAGGGTGTCACGCCGGTCGAGTACTCGGTGGCCTACCAGGCGGTCAACGCGCTGCCGGGCGTCGAGTACACAGTGGACACGCCGTCGGTGAAGCTCTCGCCGCGCGGCACCGCCAAGGTGAAGGTGACGCTGAAGATCACCGACCCGAAGGCCCTGCGCAAGGTCATGGACCCGACCATGCAGGCCGTCCAGGCCGGGCTCGCCCGCCAGTTCGTCGCGGACGCCTCCGGCCGCGTCGCCTTCACCCCGACGAGCGGGGCCAAGGTACCGCTGCGGGTTTCGGTTTACGCGGCGCCGAAGCCGGTGTCGGCGATTTCGACGCCGTCGTCGGTCAAGTTCGCCCCGGACGCCACCCAGGCCGTGCTGAACCTGAGCGGTCGCGGTGTGGACCAGGGGACGGGCGCGCAGCGCTACCGCTCGCTGATCAGCGTGCTCGAGCTGCAGGCGGAGTCCCCGCAGCTGCCCGAGTGCGACGCGGACGTGGTCACCGACTGCACGGTGAACAAGACCGCCAAGGGCGGCGACCTCCGCTACGTCGGCGCGGCGTCCACCGCGCCGCTGGCGAAGGCGCAGGGTGAGCCGGAGAACGCGATCCTCGCGTTCGGCCTGTCCACCTGGGGCGACTGGGCGAACATCGGCAGCAACACCTCGCCGTTCGTCGACATCGACACCACCGGGGACGGCACGCCGGACTTCGAGACCTACGTGACCAAGGCGACGGCGACCGACGTCCTGATCGCGGTCACGGTCGCGCTGACCCCGGGCTTCCCGACGGTCGACGTCCAGGCCGTCAACGGGCAGCTCGGCGACGTGGACACGAACGTGTTCGACACGAACGTGATCACCTTGCCGGTTTCGCTGGCCGCGCTGGGCATCGACGCGAACGCCGACACCCACCGGATCTCCTACACGGTGGGCGTCAGCGGCTTCTACGTCGCTCCGGGCACGACGAACGGGCTGATCGACTACGTCGGCACGCCGCTTTCGTTCGACGCGCTCGCGCCGGGCTACGCGGTGCAGGGCGGCGGCGACGCCGCGCTGGGCTACGTCGCCAAGCCGGGCACGGCGCTCGTCGTCACCCGGAACGCGGCCTCGGCCGCGGCCGACGGCGCGCTCGGGCTGCTCGCCATCGAACACCACAACGCCGCGGGGAACCGCGCGAACGTGGTCAAGGTGGACGCGGCCCAGGGTGCCCGGCCGGGGAACGAGCGTCAGCCGATCGGGGCGGGCCGCTCGTAGCGGACCGCAAGATCGATCTGTGCAGGTTCAGGGGCGTCTCCGGCGGGTTTCCGCCGGGGGCGCCCCGCCGCTGTTCACCCAATCGGGTGTCTCACCCTGCGGGAGGATGCGGCATAAGGGTGGTGCGGCTACGGCCGTTTGTCTACGGCCGGTAACCTTCCGGCTGCTGGCGTTTTGTTGCGGTGGGCCATCGGTGCGGCCGGTGGCCTGGTCGACGGAGGTGTGTGGATGCGGCTCGCTGTGATCCCAGGAGACGGGATCGGGCCCGAGGTGGTCTCCGAGGCGTTGAAGGTGCTCGGTGAAGTGGCACCGACTGCGGAGATCACGAACTACGACCTCGGCGCCGCCCGATGGCACTCGACGGGCGAGCTGCTCCCGGAGTCGGTGCTCGGCGAACTGCGGCAGCACGACGCGATCCTGCTGGGCGCGGTCGGCGATCCGACGGTGCCGAGCGGCATCCTGGAGCGCGGCCTGCTGCTGCGCCTGCGGTTCGAAATGGACCACCACGTCAACCTGCGCCCGGCGCGGCTGTACCCGGGTGTCCGGGGACCGCTGGCCGACGCCGGCGACGTCGACATGGTCGTCGTGCGCGAAGGCACCGAAGGCCCGTACGCGGGAACCGGTGGCCTGATCCGCAAGGACACCGAGCACGAGATCGCGACGGAGGTCAGCGTCAACACGGCGTTCGGCGTGCGTCGCGTGGTCGCGGACGCGTTCAACCGCGCCGAGGCCCGGCCGCGCAAGCACCTGACGCTCGTGCACAAGACCAACGTGCTCTCGTTCGCCGGGTCGCTGTGGTCGCGGATCGTCGAAGAGGTCTCGCTGGAGCACCCGGAGGTGACGGTCGCCTACTCCCATGTGGACGCGGCGACGATCCACCTGGTGACCGACCCGTCCCGGTTCGACGTCATCGTGACGGACAACCTGTTCGGCGACATCATCACCGACCTCGCGGCGGCGGTGACGGGCGGAATCGGCCTCGCGGCGAGCGGCAACCTGGACATGACCCGCCGCAACCCGAGCATGTTCGAGCCGGTGCACGGTTCGGCGCCGGACATCGCGGGCCAGGGCCTGGCCGACCCGACGGCCGCGGTGCTGTCGGTCTCGCTGCTGCTGGACCACCTGGGCCAGAAGGAAGCGGCGCGGCGCATCGAGGCTTCGGTGGCCTTCGATCTGGCGACCCGGGACCAGGCGTCCCCGGGCGCGACCACGGCGATCGGTGACCGGTTGGCGGCGCTCGTGTCGTCGAACGTGCGCACCGGCTGATAGCTGCCTTCTGCTTGACGGGGAGCCCCGCGCCGATTCGGTGCGGGGCTTCTTCGTTGTTTTTTGGGGGCGTGTTCTTGATTGCGTGAGTAGTCCTCACCGGTCTGGTTGCGAACGGGCCGGTGGTGCTGTTGTGGTGCGAAAGGGCCATTGGTGCGGGCCCGGGGTGCGAGCGGTCCGTTGGTGCTCTCGGGTGCGCGAGTGGTCCTCTCGTGTGGGTTTGGTTGTGGGTGGCCCGTTCGTGCCGGGTGTTGGGGGTCGCGAGTGGTCCGTTGGTGCTGTTTGTGGCGTGAGTGGGCCGTCGGTGCGGGTTGGGGTGCGAGTGGGCCGCTGGTGCGAGTGGGGGGTGCGAACGGTCCGCCGGTGCCCTCGGGTGCGTGAGTGGTCCTCTCGTGCGGGTTTGGTTGTGGGTGGGCCGTTCGTGCGGCGCTGGGCGTCAGGAGCGGTCCGTTGGTGCTGTTTGTGGCGCGAAAGGGCCGCTCGTGCGGATCGGGGTGCGAACGGCCCGTCGGCGCTCTCGGCCGCACGACTGGCCCACTCGCATCGGTTTCGTCGCGAACGGTCCGTTCGTGCGGTGCTCGTGCCGCGACAGCACCGGCCGATCGCGGGGTTGTCCACAGCACCGCCGTGATGTGGACAACCCCGCCGTGCAACGGTCTTCCGGGCGGTTGTGTCCGTGGGTGCCGATAAACTGGGTGCGGGGCCGGCCCCCAGGGAGTGGCGGGGGACGTTTGCGGCGCCTGTCCCGGATGGTGGGAGCTTGACCCAGGTTGTGGACTTCGACCGAAACCCTGTGGCATGATGCGACCGTGACCAACTTCGCGATCATTATCGCCGAGCGCGCCGGACGATAGCTCCACAAGAGCTCTCCCGGCGCGCAACCTCTCGCACCCCTGCGGGAGGTTTTTTTGTTGCCCAGAAACGACTTGAACCGGCCCGAGGAGAACACCGTGACCCGCAAGGAGCCCGCCGATACCCCCCTCGGCGACGCCTTCCACCTCTACGACACGACCCTGCGCGACGGTGCGCAGCGCGAGGGCATCTCCTACTCCGTCCAGGACAAGCTGGCCGTCGCGCGGCTGCTGGACGAGCTGGGTGTCGGGTTCGTCGAGGGTGGCTGGCCGGGCGCGCTCCCCAAGGACACCGAGTTCTTCGCCCGCGCCGCGAAAGGGGAACTGAAGCTCAAGCACGCGGCGCTCGTCGCGTTCGGCGCCACCCGCAAGGCCGGCACCACCGCCGACGTCGATCCGCAGGTGCGGGCGCTTCTCGAAAGCGAGGCGCCGGTCATCACCCTCGTCGCGAAGTCCGACCTGCGCCACATCGAGCGCGCCCTGCGGGTCGACGTCGGCGAAGCCTGCGAGATGGTGCGCGACACCGTCGAATTCCTCGTCAACGAAGGCCGGAGGGTCTTCCTCGACGCCGAGCACTTCTTCGACGGCTACGCGCACTCACCCGAAACCTCCTTGAGGATCCTCGACGCCGCCGCGAACGCCGGCGCCGACGTTCTCGTGCTCTGCGACACGAACGGTGGCCAGCTGCCGCTGGGCCTCGCGGAGACGGTCAAGACCATCAAGGAAAAGACCGGATTCCGGCTCGGGATCCACTGTCAGGACGACACTTCCTGCGCCGTGGCGAACTCCGTCGCCGCGGTGCAGGCCGGCGTGACGCACGTCCAGTGCACCGCCAACGGTTACGGGGAGCGGGCCGGCAACGCCGACCTCTTCGCCGTGACGGGAAACCTGGTG
The DNA here is from genome assembly GCF_043197175.1 of Amycolatopsis sp. NPDC049252. Classification (NCBI taxonomy): domain Bacteria; kingdom Bacillati; phylum Actinomycetota; class Actinomycetes; order Pseudonocardiales; family Pseudonocardiaceae; genus Amycolatopsis; species Amycolatopsis sp. NPDC049252. Next base: position 57,771 of record NZ_JBICSQ010000007.1, on the reverse strand, counting down.
ACCAAGCTCGGCATGGACGTCCTCCCGACCGGAGGCGCCGCCGAACTCACCCGGGTCTCCCATGCCCTTGCCGAAATCGCGAACCTCGCCCCCTACTCCCACCAGGCTTACGTAGGGGCGTCGGCTTTTGCCCACAAGGCAGGACTGCACGCGAGCGCGATCAAGGTGGATCCGTTGTTGTACAACCACATCGATCCGTCTTCCGTCGGCAACGACATGCGGGTACTGGTCACCGAGATGGCCGGCAGGGCCAGCCTCGAGCTCAAGGGACGTGAGCTCGGGGTCGACCTTGCCGGCCGGCCCGAAGCGCTGACGAGCGCGATGCGGAAGGTCAAGCGCCTCGAAGCCGAGGGCTGGTCCTTCGAGGCGGCCGACGCCTCCCTCGAACTGCTGCTGCGCCAGGAGGCCGACGTCCCGGTCGAGGCGCCGTTCGAGCTCGAGTCCTACCGCGTGGTGCTCGACCACCGCGCCGACGCCGAGGTCGTCTCCGAGGCGACGGTCAAGGTGCACGTCGGCGGCCAGCGGGTCATCGCCACCGCCGAGGGCATCGGCCCGGTCCACGCCCTCGACGCCGCGTTGCGCAAGGCCCTGAGCCCGCACCTGTCCTGGTTGGACAGTGTGGACCTGGCCGACTACAAGGTCCGGATCCTGCAGGGCCACCCCGGCACCGACGCCGTGACGCGCGTGCTGGTCGAGAGCACCGACGGCGAACGCGAATGGACCACGGTCGGGGTGCACGGCAACATCGTCGAGGCCAGCTGGCTGGCGTTGTGCGACGCGCTCGTGCACAAGAGCACCACCGTGGCATAGGTCACCGGCCGGGCGCACGTAGACTGACTGCGTGCGCCTAGCCCGTATTGCTCATCCCGGTGGAGTCGCGTTCGCTTCGGTCGAAGGGGACGGTGACGACGCCCAGGTCCTGGAGATCGCCGAGCACCCGTTCGGCCAGCCCAACTTCACCGGCAAGCGGTGGCCGCTGGCCGACGTCCGGCTGCTCGCGCCGATCCTGCCGTCCAAGGTGATCGCCGTCGGCCGCAACTACGCCAAGCACGCGGCCGAGTTCGGCAACGAGGTGCCCAGCGCCCCGATGCTGTTCCTCAAGCCGTCGACCACGGTCATCGGCCCGAACGCGGCCATCCGCCGCCCGTCCGGCGTCGGCCGCGTCGACTTCGAGGGCGAATTGGCCATCGTGATCGGCCAGCCGGTGAAGAACGTGCCGGCCGCGCGCGCCGCGAGCGCCATCCTCGGCTACACCGTCGCCAACGACGTCAGCGCCCGCGACCTGCAGAAGTCCGACGGCCAGTGGGGCCGCGCCAAGGGCTTCGACACCTTCTGCCCGCTCGGGCCGTGGATCGAGACCTCGCTCGACGCCTCCGACTTGGCGCTGCGCTCCGAGGTCGACGGCGAGCTCAAGCAGGACGGCCGCACCTCCGACCTCGTGCACAAGATCCCCGAGCTGGTCGAGTTCGTCTCCGGCGTGATGACCCTGCTGCCCGGCGACGTCATCCTCACCGGCACCCCGGAGGGCGTCGGCCCGATCGAGGGCGGCCAGAGCGTCTCGATCACCATCGACGGCATCGGCACCCTGACCAACCCGGTCGAAAGCATCTAACCCCGGGACGCCGGCTCCATCGCCCGCCGGGCGAAGGCCGGTGCGTGCTCGGGCCGCAGGCCCAGGCCCAGCAGCCGGGCCGGGACGTACGACAGCCGCGGGAACCGCGCGAACAGCTTGATCATGGCGGCCGGCGGGCCGTTGCGCCTGCCCGCCATGACCTGCCGGACCACGGTCCCGTGCAGCACCCGCTGCAGCCCCTGGACCAGCAGCGTGGGCAGCAACCGCCGTGCGCGCACCTTCGCCAGGTCCGCCGGCGCCGGGCGGCCCCGGCGCAGCGGCTCGGCCAGCAACGTCGCCGCCGCGACCGCGTCCTGCACCGCCAGGTTGATGCCGACCCCGCCGATCGGCGACATCGCGTGCGCCGCGTCGCCGATGCACAGCAGCCCGTCGACGTGCCACGTGCGCAGCAGGTTGAGCCGCACGTCGAGGAACTTGACGTCGTCCATCGTCTCGAGCTCGTGCACCCGGTCGGTGAACTCCGGGCAGATCTGCGCGACGTTGTCGCGGAACGCCTCGATGCCCTGCTCGCGCAGGTCGTCACCCTTCGGGCCGAGGTAGGCGACCTGGAAGAAGTCCGGCCGGGGGAGCGGCACGGCGAAGCGGCGGTCCCGCATCTTCGGCAGGAGCATTCCGGACACGTCGCCTTCCGCGCGCGAGAGCCGGAACCACCAGACGTCGAACGGGCAGTCGTACTCGCGCGGCACGAGGCCGGCCTCGCGGCGGGCCAGTGACCACCGGCCGTCCGCGGCGATCACCAGGTCGGCACGGATTTCCCCGGTCTCCCCGGCGGCCGTGCGGTAGGTGATCCCGGCGACGCGGCCCTGCTCGCGGACCAGGCCGGTGCACTCGGTCTCCATCCGCTGGACGAACGTCGGCTCCTTGCGCGCGCTCTCGGCCAGCAGGTCGAGGAAGTCCCACTGCGGCACCATCGCGACGTAGGGGTGCGCCACCTTCAGCCGGGTGAAGTCGGCCAGCTTCATCAGCTCGCCGTTCTCCTGCGGGAACCCCGCCGAGCGCATCTCGCTGTGCGGCAGCGCGCCGAACTTCTCGCCGAGCCCCAGCTCGTCGAGCAGCGTAAGCGTCGACGGGTGGACGGTGTCGCCGCGGAAGTCCCGCAGGAAGTCGGCGTGCTTCTCCAGCACCGTCACCTCGACGCCCGCCCGGGCCAGCAGCAGCCCGGTGACCATCCCGGCCGGCCCGCCGCCGATGACGACGCAGCCCGTGCGCTCGGTCATCTCCACCATCTCCCCATCTATTTCATCACCTGTTGAATAAGACGAGGATGCACCCGGCCCGGTCCGTGCGTCAAGCGATGGGGCGACGGATACGCTGATCGGGCTATGAGTGAGACATCGGTGGTTCGCGCGCGCTTCTGTCCTTCGCCGACCGGCACCCCGCACGTCGGGTTGATCCGCACGGCGTTGTTCAACTGGGCCTTCGCCCGGCACAACCAGGGTCAGCTGGTGTTCCGGATCGAGGACACCGACGCCGCGCGCGACTCGCAGGAGTCCTACGAGCAGCTGCTCGACGGGCTGCGCTGGCTCGGCATCGACTGGGACGAAGGCCCCGAGGCCGGCGGCGACTACGGGCCGTACCGCCAGAGCGAGCGCCGGGCGATCTACGCCGACGTCGCCGCGAAGCTCCTCGAAGCGGGGGAGCTGTACGAGGCGTTCTCGACCAACGAAGAGGTGGAGGCCCGGCGCAAGGCGGCCGGCCTGGACCCGAAGCTGGGCTACGACAACTTCGACCGCGCCCTGACCGACGAGCAGCGCGCCGACTACCGCGCCGAGGGCCGCGCGCCGGTGCTGCGGCTGCGCATGCCGGACATCGACCTCGCCTGGACCGACCTGGTGCGCGGCGACATCAGCTTCCCGGCCGGCACCATCCCGGACCCGGTGCTGGTGCGGGCCAACGGCGAACCGCTGTACACGCTGACCAACCCGGTCGACGACGCGCTGATGAAGATCACGCACGTGCTGCGCGGCGAGGACCTGCTGCCCTCGACGCCGCGGCAGCTCGCGCTGTACGCGGCGCTGGAGCGGATCGGCGTGGCGGAGTTCACGCCGCAGTTCGGCCATTTGCCGTACGTGATGGGCGAGGGCAACAAGAAACTGTCCAAACGCGACCCTTCGTCGAATCTCTTCAACTACCGCGACCGCGGCTTCATCCGCGAGGGCCTGCTGAACTACCTGGCCCTGCTGGGCTGGTCCATCGCCGACGACCGCGACGTGTTCTCGGTCGAGGAGCTGGTCGAAGCCTTCGACGTCACGAAGGTCAGCGCCAACCCGGCGCGCTTCGACGTCAAGAAGGCCGAAGCCATCAACGGCCAGCACGTGCGGGCCTTGCCGGCGGCGGAGTTCGTGAGCCGGGTCACGCCTTACCTCGTCACCGCGGGGGTGCTGCCGGACTCGCCCAGCGACGAGCAGCTGGCCCGGTTGAGCGCGATCGCGCCGCTGGTGCAGGAGCGCGTCACGGTGCTGTCGGACGCGCCTCCCATGGTGCGCTTCCTGTTCGCCGACGAGGAGACGTTCGCGCCGGAGGAGGACGCCGCGGCGAAGAACCTCGGCGAGCCCGCGCAGCCCGTGCTCACCGCGGCGCTGTCGGCGCTCGAGGCGCTGCCGTCGTGGGAGACCGCCGCCATCGAGCAGGCGCTGAAAGACGCCCTTGTGGACGGTCTGGGGCTCAAGCCCCGCAAGGCTTTCGCACCGGTGCGCGTCGCCATCACCGGGCGGACCGTTTCCCCGCCGCTGTACGAGTCGATGGAGCTGCTCGGCCGCGATGTCTCATTGGGACGGCTGCGCCGGGCAGTGGTCGGATAACCGAAAGAAGACGGTCCACCAACTGGGAGTAGAGCGCAAGGGCCGGAACAGGCGAAGCGCAATCACCTCTTTGGCAGCGTCGCGAACGCTGCGGTTGCCCTAGCCTCACTGGGTGGATTTCGCTTTGGCACCCCGGACCCCGTCGCGAACCGCCCCCGCCGAGGCGGCGCCCGAGCCCTGGGCGCCGCCGGCGCTCCGGCTGGTGTGCCTGGACATCGACGACACCCTGATCGACTGCACCGCCGCGATCCGCCGCGTCCTCCACATCCTCACCGGCCGCGGCGACCTCTGGCCGCTGTGGGACCTGATCACCGAAGAGCACGTCGCGCTCGTCGTCGCCGGTGAGATCGACTACCCGACCATGCACGAGCGCCGCACCGGCTGTTTCCTCGCCGAGCTCGGCATCCTCGCCGACACCGAGCAGGTGCTGTCCTTCGAACGGCGCCGCCGGGAACTGCTCGACACCTCGTGGCAGCTGTTCGACGACGTCCTCGAGTGCCTGGAGTGGTTGCGTGCCGCCGGTCTCGTGCTGGCCGCGGTGACGAACGCGTCGGGTGTCCACCAGCGCAAGAAAATCGCCGATCTCGGCCTGGCCCCGTTCTTCGATCACGTCGCCATCGCCGGCGAGCTCGGGGTGGCGAAACCCGATCCGGTGATGTTCCACACGGTCTGCCTCGGCCTGGGCTGCGCACCTGCCCAGGCCGTTCACGTCGGGGACAAACTCGACACGGACGCGATCGGCGCCCGCGACGCCGGCCTCGGCGCGGTCTGGCTCGACCGCGACGGCATCGCCGAACGCGCCCCCGAAGGCGTCCACACGGTCGCCGGCCTGGCCGAGCTGCCTGAGCTGCTGGTTTCGGAGTACGCGACGATCGGCGTCCCCGCCCAGCGCCGAACTGACACCCCCGCGTTCACCGTCCGGAACGGCGTGCTCTAGTATTTCTCCTCGTGCGGTGCTGAACCGGCCTGGTTGACCTTGATCGGCTCGGTACCTCACTGGGGTATGGTGTAATTGGCAGCACGACTGGTTCTGGTCCAGTTAGTCTAGGTTCGAGTCCTGGTACCCCAGCTGCGGAGAGTGACCCCCCTGCAGAGCGAGTAATCGCCTCTGGTAAGTTCTCTCCAGCAAGAAAAACAGAAAAGCCCCTGGGAAACCAGGGAAGTTCCTAAGCCCCCGTCGTCTAGCGGCCTAGGACGCCGGCCTCTCACGCCGGTAGCGTGGGTTCGAATCCCATCGGGGGTACCAGCACCATCCACCCGAACGCAGTTGACTCCGGTCAGCTGCGTTTTTGGTTTTGCGGGTGCCGTCGCATCGCCGGGTCCGGCCGCGTCTCGGGCTGTCCGGCATTCGTCCAGGTGCTGGCCAGCCGCGGACTCCAGTTTGCTTTGTGGTCAACGGATTCCCCGCGTCTGGTGGGACGCGGGCCGGGCTGACGTCGCGAAGATGAGGGTGGGAGCGGCGCCGTGTGCGAGCCGCAAGCACGACGACGTCATCCACGTTCCTCGCCTACGGCACCTTGGTTCTGCGTGCCGGCAGAAGGACGAGGCGGACGACGTCGCGATCCTGCAGGTTCGCTTCGTGAGCGCTGAGGGCATCGCCGCCGTCGCCGAGGCGCTCGACACGGACATCGGCACGCGGCCGGACACCCTCTCCCGATCCAGGTGGTTTCGACGGCGAACCGCGACCCGGCCCTGAGCACCGCGCTGGGGGAGGGAACGGCGGGTGGTCCGCCGTCCCCTTCCCGGTCAGGTCAGCCAGCCGCGCTGGGCCGCGCGCATGCCTGCTTCGAAGCGGCTCTTCGCCGCCAGGCGGTCCATCAGGTCGGCCATCATGCGGCGGACCGTGCGCAGGGACAGGCCGAGGCGGCGGGCGGCCACCTCGTCGGTCATGCCGTGGGACAGCAGCGACAGCAGCGCTCGCTCCTGGCCCGTCAGGCCCTCGTCGTCCCGGGTGCGGCCGGCGCCGAACGGCGACGCGCTGTACCAGAGCTGCTCGAAGTAGGCCCTCATCAGCGCGACGATGCCCGGCGTGGTGATCTGGATGGCGCCCTGGCGGGTGTTGTCCGCGTCGAGCGGGACCAGGGCGGTCTCCCGGTCGACCAGCAGCAGCCGGGCGGGCAGGGTCGGCTGGGTGCGGACCTCACCGCCGTGCTCCACGAGCCAGTCGACGTACTTCTGCGTGCGCTGGTCGTTGCGTGCGCTGTCCAGATAAACGGTCCGGATGGCCACGCCGCGTGATAGCGCGGCTTGGTTGAGTGGCATTCCGGCATTGATGCTCGCCTCGGACTGGGCGCCGCCGGGCATGAAGGAAAGGCATTCCTTGCTGGCCCGGCTCGCCAATACCTCGATACGGCGCTGGATCTCGTCGATTCCGACCAATTCGTCCGGCGCGAGAGACGGCGCGGTCTCCTGGAGACCGGCGATCAGATCCGAGACCGCCGCGTGACTTTCGGCCAGTTCGAGCTGGCTCCGTTGCAGTTGTGCCTGGCGCATTTGCACCAGGGAAAGCAGTCCGAACTCGGGATCGACGGCCCGCAGGGCGTCGGGGTTCTCCCGGGATGGACGGACCAGTGCGAGATCGGCCAAACGGTCAAGTGTCGTGCGTACTTCTTCCTCGGACAGACCCAGCGACGTGACCAGATCAGCGACACCCCAATCACGGTGCGCGACCATGGTTCGGTAGACCAATTCGCCGGCTGCGTCCACCCCCAGTGGCTTCAGCATGGAAGGCTGCGACCCCCAGTCTCTGCTCCCTGCTCTGTAACCCCCTCCGGGTCGGATCGTACACGGTGGTTAACACCCCGACCAGTGACGTACCCGGTGGTCGGAGGCCGTTCGGGGCCGCTCTGGCACCAAGGTGCGAGGTCATTTGGTGCCACCCCGGACCCCTTCCGGGACACCCGCGATCCGAGCCAAGCTGTGGTCAGCGAAAGCCGAACAACACACTGGGGATGCATCATGAACGTTCAAGAAATCGCACAGACGGCCCAGGCTCCCGGCGGTTTCGACTGGGACACCATCAAGAACATCATCGGCGGGCTGGCCTCCGGCTGCCCTTAGTCATGGAGACTGCCCGTGTACATGGCAAGCGTCACACTTGCCGCGTCGGGCGAGGCCACACACCGTGAGTTGGACCCGCACCTGCTGGTGGACCTGCTCTGGGCGCTCGCCGAACCAGGGCTGGGAATCGAACACATGCGTGTCGCCACCAGCCCGGGTCGCATAGAAGTCGTTTTCTTCTCCACCGCACCGGACGCACATTCGGTCGCGGTCACCGGAATTCATCTCTGCGAAACCGCCGCGTCATCCGCCCCGCAATTGCGCGGCTGGTTCGTCGTGCCGCTCGCCGGGAATGAGGGGCCTGGTCTGCAATGAAGTTCGTCCACCATCAAGCCGAAATGTCCATTTTAGGAGAAATGTACGACGGTGTCGTGCAGGGCAGGGGCCGGGTCGCGCTCATCGGCGGCCCGGTCGCGAGCGGGAAGACCAGCCTGCTCGGCAGGCTGGCCGACCACGCCCTGGACGCCGGCGCCGTCGTCCTGCAAGCCATCGCGTCCGACTCCGAGCGGGACCTCCCGTTCGGGGTGCTCGGGCAGCTGGTGCAGAGCCCGGCGGTCCCGGCCGGGATGGCCGACGAGTTCGCCGCCCTCCTCGAGAGCGGCGTAACCACCCTCGCGGGTGATCCGAACGCGGCGCGGCAGCACACGTCCCGGGCGGTGGCCACCGCGCTGCTCAAGCTGTCCCGCACGGCGCCGGTGCTGCTGGTCGTCGACGACCTGCACCACGCCGACGAGGATTCGCTGCACTGCCTGCTCTTCCTGATGCTGCGCATCCGGACCGCCCGGATCCTGGTCGCGCTGGGGGAGCGCACCAGCGACCGGTCGGTCGGCCCGGCGTTCCACGCCGAGCTGGTGCGGCTGCCGCACTGCCGCCGCATCCGGCTGACCACCCTGCCCGCGGACGGTGTGGTCGAACTGGTCACCGGGGAGCTGGGCATCGACGCCGCCCGGCTGCTGGCGCCCGGCTACCACGAGCTCACCGGCGGCAACCTGCTGCTGGTGCACGCTCTGCTGGAGGACCACCGCACCGCGGGCGGCCCGGCCGAGCCGTCACCGGGCTTCGCCTTCCGCAACGCGGTCCTGAGCTGCCTGCGCAGCAGTGATCCGCTCGCGCTGGACCTGGCCGCGGCGGTCGCCGTGCTGGGCGACGCGGGACGGGCCGCCGATCTGGCCGGAGCCGGCGCGGACGAAGCGGTCCGTGTGCTCGGCGACCTCGAATCCGCCGGCATCCTGAGCGGCGGCCGGTTCCGGCACCCGGCCGGCGCGGCCGCGGTGCTGGAGGCCATCGAACCGGGCCGGCGGGGCCGGCTGCGCCGCCGGGCCGCCCGGCTGCTCTACGAAGAAGGCGCCGACAGCCGCAGCGTCGCGGAAATGCTGGTCGCTTCCGAAGACCTCGACGAGCCGTGGGTCGCCACCGTGCTCCGCACCGCCGCGGAGCAGGCACTGGCCGAGGACGACGTCGAAAAGGTCGTCCGCTACCTCGAACCGGTGAGCCGGCTGGGCGACGACGCCCAGCGGATCGCCGTCACGACTTTGCTCGCCGACGCCGAATGGCGGGTCTCCCCGGTCGCGGCCGAACGCCGGATCCGCGCGCTGACCGCCGACCTCGGGGTCGTCGCGAGCGCCCCCGGGCCCGTGCGTCACCTGCTGTGGCACGGCGAAGCCGAGGAAGCGGCCGAGGGGTTCGGCAAGCAGATCGAAAACACCGGCATGTCGCTCGACGCCGAGGCGCTGTGCCTGTCCGTCGCGTGCACCCATCCGGCGCTGGCGAAGCGGCTGCCGGTCCCGGCCCGGCCCGCCGGCACCCGCCCGGTGCCCAGCGGCACGGTCGTCGACACCCAGTGGCGCTCGGCCCGCATCCTGAGGGCGGTCCTGCGGGGCCGCTACGGGGACAACGTCGTCGTCGCGGTCGAGCAGATCCTGCAGAGCACGCGGCTGGCGGACGCCACCGTCCAGCCGCTGACCTTCGCACTGCGGGCCCTGATGTACGCGGGCAGCACCGACCGCGCCCTGCCGTGGTGCGAACGGCTGCTGGAGGAGGCGGCCAAGCGGCGCGCGCCGGCGTGGCAGGCGGTGTTCAGCGCGCTGCGGGCGGAGATCGCCGTGCGGCAGGGCGGTCTCCCGGCCGCCGTGGAGCACGGCGCGAAGGCCCTCGCGCTGATCTCCGCGCCGAGCTGGGGCGTGGCGATCGGGTCGCCCTTGGCGAGCCTGATCCTGGCGCGCACCGAGATGGGTGCGCACGAGGAGGCCGAGGCGCTGCAGGCCCAGCCCGTGCCGGCCGCGATGATGCGGACCGTGCACGCGCTGCCGTACCTCTACGCCCGCGGCCGGCACCACCTGGCCACGGACCAGGTGTACGCGGCGCTTCGGGACTTCATGGCCGCCGGTGAGCTGATGACGGCGTGGGGCATCGACCTGCCGTCGCTGGTCCCGTGGCGGGCCGGCTGCGCCGAGGCGTACCAGCGGATCGGCGACCGGGCGAAGGCCGCCGAACTGGTGGACGCCCAGCTCAACCTGGTCAGCGACAGCAACGCCGCCGCGCTCGGGGCGACGCTGCGCGTGCTGGCGAACACGCACGAACTGGCCGACCGGCCGCCGATGCTCAAGAAGGCCGTCGACGAGATCCAGGCCGGGGGCGACCGGCTGGAGCTGGCGAAGGTGCTGGCGGACCTGGGCCGCACGCACCACGAGCTGAACGAGACCAGCCGCGCCCGGATGGTGGTCCGCCGCGCCTGGCACGTGGCCCAGGACTGCCGGGCCGACGCCGTGTGCCGGGAGCTGCAGCCGCACATGTCCGCCGAGGACCTCAAGCCGGCGTCCGAAACCGGCGACACGGACCGGCTGGCCCTGCTGACCTCGGCCGAGTACCGCACCGCCGCACTGGCGCGGCACGGCTACACCAACCGCGAGATCGCGCGGAAGCTGTTCATCACGGTGTCCACTGTGGAGCAGCACCTCACCCGCACCTACCGGAAGCTGAAGGTCGGCAACCGCGCCGACCTGCCCGCCGGGCTCGAACCGTCGATCGCCGGTACGGCTTGACCCGCCACCACCCGAAAGTCCGTGAGGGCCACATCGAGGGACCTAGAGTCCCTCGATGTGGCCCTCACGGACTTGAGCGGTCGGCTGGTGGAGTGTCAGCGGGACGCGGTTTCGGCGTAGGTTTCCAGCTTGTCCGCGGCGGTCCGGGTACCCCCGGCTTCGCGGACGCGGTGGCTTTCGGCGCGCAGCCGGGCGTGCAGCGCGTCGTCGGCGAGCACGGCTTCGACGGCTTCGCGCAGGCTCTCCGGCGTGACCTCGTCGCGGTCCAGGGCCCGGCCGAGGCCCAGCTCGGCGATCCGCCGGGCCACGACGTCCTGCTCGGGCATCTGCGGCACCGCGACCAGCGGCGTGCCGAAGTACAGCGACTCCATCGTGCTGCCCATCCCGGCGTGGCAGACGAACGCGGACGCGTGACGCAGCACGGAAAGCTGCGGGACCCGGGCGTGCACCTCGACGTTCGGCGGCAGCTGCCCGAGCTCGGCCACCGGGACGCGGTCGCCGATCGCCATCACGACGTGCACCGGCCGGCCCGCGAAGGCGGCCACGCAGGCGCGGAAGAAGCCGGGACGCAGGTTGTGCGCCGTGCCCAGCGAGACGTAGACGATCGGCAGCTCGGTCTCCGGCGGCGTCCAGTCACCCTGGAACCCGCGCTCGGACAGGCACGGCCCGACGAAGCCGAAGCGCTCGTCGAAGGTGTCGCCGGCGTACTGGAACTCGCGGGTCAGGAAGACCAGCCGCGGCTCGTCCGGCTCGCCGCGCGTGATGTCCTCGGGTGTGACGTCTTCAAAACCGTTGTGGGACAAGAAGTCGGTGAACTCGGCGCGGAACGCGGCGGTGGCCGGGTGCTCGGCGGCCACACCGGCGATGCGCTCGGCCTCTTCGGCGACGGAGTACTCGGTGTTGGCGGCGAAGGTCGGGAACAGCTCCAGCGTCGGCCGGTCCCAGCGGCGGCCGAGCATCCGGGCGAGCGGGTACATCGTGACGTCGTAGGCGATGACGTCCGGCAGGTCGCCGTCGAAGTGCGCCAGCAGCGCCGGGGCCAGCTGCGCGCTCTCCCGCAGCAGGATCAGCGGCAGCCACGCGACGTCGTCGGCGGTGACCTTCTTGCCGGGGTGGGCCGAGGTGAGCGTGGTGTCGACGACGAGGACGTCGGCGCCGGCGGCCCGCAGGGCGGGCGCGAACTCGGCGGTGGCGGCGTAGGTGACCCGGTGGCCGCGGCCGACGAGCTCGGCCACGACGGCGATGGTGGGGTTGACGTGCCCGTGGGCGGGGATGGTGACGAACGCGAAATGGCGGGACATGGTCTGCTTCCTTTTCGGAGGTTTCGTCCGGATCTCCGGCGGGCGGGGCGGGGTGGTTCAGGCGGCGACGGCGCCGGCCGGGCCGCTCTTCTTCTTGTCGCCGATCAGGCCGGTGCGCTGGCCGTAGACCTGGCCGAAGATCTGCAGCCCGACGAACAACACGGCGTACTGCGCGCCACCCAGCCCCGGGACCAGGTCGACCGGCAGGGTGTAGGCCATGACCCCGCGGACCACGGCGTCAAGCACGAGCGCGATGCCCCAGGCGGCGGTGACGACGCGCATGCCGTGGCGAAAGCTCTCCGAGGTGGCGAAGCGGTGGGTCCAGGTGTCCTCCGGCGCCTTCGCCTTGGCGTCGGCGATCGGCCGCGCGGCCTCGTAGATGAACGGGCGGTTCGTGCGGAGCGTGGCGAGCAGCCACAGGCCGGCGACGGCGGTCAGCCAGCCGTCCTTGGCCAGCAGGAACCGCTCGCTGCCGGTGAGGAACGACGCGGCGACGCTGAGCACCAGGATGGTCAGGGTGAACAGCGCCAGGCCGCCGACCTTGCGGGTCCTCGCGACCTGCCAGATCACGTGGACCAGGGGCGCGGCCCCGCCGGCGAGCAGGGCGAGCAGCTGGTCGACGCCGGCGGCGCGGAGACCGTAGTAGAGGGCGATCGGGGCGACCAGGTCGACGACCAGGTTGGTCACGATGGCGCCGGCGGCGCTGGTCTTCGGAGCGGTGGTGGTCATCGGGTTCTCCCAGGTCGTCGGTGGTGTGTTTCCAACGTAGAAGCCCGTGGATCTCGTCAGAACCCCTCTTCTACCCCGACCTGGGTGGAGTTTTCTTTAGGCAAGCAGGGGTGGTATCCGTCTCCGCCCGGACACACTCCGTGAGTCAGACTGACCGGGTGGGCACGCCCGGAGGAGGAACCGACATGAGTGACACGGCGGTCGCCGTGGGCGCGCCGGCGGCCACCCGGCTGCGGCAGGCGCCGCGGGACCTCGCGCGCGGGGCCGCGCTCGGCCTGCTCAACGTGGGGGAGGCGGCGCTCGCGATCGCCACCCTGCTTTCGCTGGTGCTGTGGTTCGGGCTCGGCATGTTCCCGCTGTTCCTGCTGGTCACGGTGCTGATCCGGCGGATCGCGAACACCGCGCGCGAGCTGTCCGGGCGCTGGTCCGGGGTGCCCGTGGCGGTGCCGTACCGGCCGCGGCCGACCCTCGAGCGCACCGAGCACGGCTGGTACTGGAGTGGGAAGGACTACCACAAGCGCCGCTGGTTCGCGGCGGTCTCGCTGCGGGTCCGCTGGATCTGGGGCGACCCGGCGACCTGGCGCGACCTGGCCTGGCTGCTGGCCGACCCGGTGGTCGGCGGCGCGCTCGCGCTGTTCCCGGTGCTGCTGGTGCTGGCCGGGCTGGCCGCGGTGCTGCTGGCCGTGGGCCAGGCGGCGGGGATCGTCGGCGAGCTTTCGTGGCTGGGCGGCACCGAGGTGCCGCTGCAGATCGCCGTCGGGCTGGCGTGCGTCGCGGCCGGGGTGGCCTTCGCCGGACCGCTGCTGCGCCTGCGCGGCGAATGGACGTCGCTGCTGCTCAAGCCGGGACGGCGGGGAAAGCTCAACGACCGCGTCCAGCAGCTGACCCGCACCCGCGCGGACGCGCTGGCCACGCAGGCCGCCGAGCTGCGCCGGATCGAGCGCGACCTGCACGACGGCGCCCAGGCGCGGCTGGTCGCGATGCGGATGAAGCTGGCCGCGCTGTCCCAGTTCATCGACCGCGACCCGAGCCGGGCCAAGGAGCTGGTGACCGAGCTGCGGGACTCCTCGAGCAAGGCCCTGCAGGAGCTGCGGGACCTGGTGCACGGCATCCACCCGCCGGTGCTCGCCGAGCGCGGTCTGCGCGACGCGCTGCGGGCGTTCGTGCTGGACCTGCCGCTGGACGCGACCATGGACATCGAGCTGCCCGGCCGGTTCGAACCGGCGGTGGAGGCGGCGGTGTACTTCAGCGTGTGCGAGGCGCTGGCCAACGTCGTCAAGCACGCCGAAACCCGGGACGTCACCGTGCGGCTGCGGTTCGCCGACGGGCTGCTGACCGGCGCGGTGGTGGACGAAGGCCGCGGCGGCGCCGATCTTGCCGCCGGGTCCGGGCTGCGCGGGATCACCCAAAGGCTCGAAGCCTTCGACGGTAGTCTGAGCGTCGTCAGCCGGCCCGGCGGACCGACCCGCGTGAGTTTGGAGATCCCGTGCGCGTTGTGCTCGCCGAAGACCTCGCTCTCCTGAGGGACGGCTTGACACTGCTGCTGCAGTCGCACGGTTTCGACATCGTCGCCGCGGTGGAAACCGGGCCCGAGTTGCTGAAGGCGCTGCTGGAGCACCGCCCGGACGTGGCCGTGGTCGACGTCCGGCTGCCGCCGAGCTTCACCGACGAAGGGCTGCAGGCCGCGCTGGCCGCGCGCAAGCAGGTGCCCGGGCTGCCGGTGCTGGTGTTGTCCCAGCACGTGGAACAGTTGTACGCCAACGAACTCCTGCAGGACGGCGCCGGCGGCGTCGGCTACCTGCTGAAGGACCGCGTGGGCGACGCCGAGGAGTTCGTCGAGGCGGTGCGGCGGGTCGCGGCCGGCGGCACGGCGATGGACGCGACGGTGATCGCGAAGCTGCTGGCGCGCCAGGCGCGCAACGAGCCCTTCGAGACGCTCAGCCCGCGCGAGCGCGAGGTGCTGGAGATGATGGCCGAGGGCCGGTCCAACGCCGGCATCGCGCAGAGCCTCAACTTCAGCGACGGCACCGTCGGCAAGCACATCTCGAACATCTTCACGAAGCTGAACCTGCCACCGTCCAACGACGACAACCGGCGGGTGCTCGCGGTGCTGACCTACCTCAACCGCGGCAAGGCCGTCTGACCCAGCTCCGCCCTCGGGGTCCGAGGGCGTTTTCCCTTGTACCGCAGGGTGACGTGCAGGGTGCCTAGGGGCCCCGCTAGGGGTTTCTGGCCTGGTCGGGGCTCAGTAGCGTTTTTCCTGTTCACGACGAACGTCGGGCGTTCGCACGCCGCGTGACGGGCTCGTCGCGGCAGCTCCCGCCCGTCCGCGATCTGTGGAGGACTCGCCTTGTCCAAGCTTGAGTTCGGCATCGCGATCGTCGGAATGGCCTGCCGCCTGCCCGCCGCGCCGGGACCGGGGGCGTACTGGGACCTGCTGCGCCACGGCCGGCACGCGGTCACCGAGACCCCGCCCGAGCGCTGGACCGGGACAGACGATGCGCCCGGCACCGGCTTTGGTGCCTTCCTCGACGACGTGGACGGCTTCGACGCCGCCTTCTTCGGGATTTCCCCGCGCGAGGCCGCGGTGATGGACCCGCAGCAGCGGCTGATGCTGGAGCTGAGCTGGGAGGCACTGGAGGACGCCGGCCTGCCGCCGTCCCGGCTCGACGGCGAGAACGCGGGTGTCTTCTTCGGCGCCATCTGGGACGACTACGCCCACCTGCTCACCGAGCACGGTGTGAGCACCCAGCACTCCCTGACCGGCTCGCACCGCGGGGTGATCGCCAACCGCGTCTCCTACACCCTCGGCCTGCGCGGACCGAGCCTCGTTGTCGACAGTGGACAGTCGTCTTCGCTGGTCGCGGTGCACCTGGCCTGCGAAAGCCTGCGCCGCGGCGAATCCGCGGTGGCGCTCGCGGGCGGGGTCAACCTGAACCTCATCCCGGAGAGCGCGGTCGGCGCGTCCCGCTTCGGCGGGCTGTCCCCGGACGGCCGCTGCTTCACCTTCGACGCCCGCGCCAACGGGTACGTGCGCGGTGAAGGCGGCGGCCTGGTCGTGCTGCGCCCGCTCGCCGACGCCCTCGCCGACGGCGACCGCGTCTACGGCGTCATCCGCGGCACCGCCGTCAACAACGGTGGTACCGCGGAAACCCTGACCACACCGAGTGAATCCGCGCAGCGCGAGGTGCTGCGGCTGGCGCACGAACGGGCCGGCACCGAGCCGGGTGACGTCGAGTACGTCGAGCTGCACGGCACCGGCACGCGCGTCGGCGACCCGATCGAGGCCGCCGCGCTCGGCGCGGTCATCGGTACGGCCCGCGCGGCCGGCACGCCGCTGCTCGTCGGTTCGGCCAAGACGAACGTCGGCCACCTGGAAGGCGCCGCGGGCATCACCGGGCTGCTGAAGGCGGTGCTGTGCCTGTGGCACGGCGAGATCACGCCGAGCCTCAACTTCGCCACCCCCCACCCGGACATCCCCCTCGACGCGCTGAACCTGCGCGTGACGACCGAGCCGACGCCGTGGACCGGGCCGCACCGGCTGGCCGGGGTCAGCTCCTTCGGCATGGGCGGCACCAACTGCCACGTCGTGCTCGCCGCGGCCCCGGCACCGGAGCACCGGGCCGGCGGCGGGGACCCGCTGCCGCTGGTGCTGTCGGCCCGGTCGCCGGAAGCACTGGCCGCGCAAGCGAAATCGCTGTGGGACCAGCTTGCGGCACACGACCCGGTCGACGTCGGGTACTCCCTGGTGACGACGCGGGCGTCCCTCGACCACCGCGCGGTGGTCGTGCCGGACGGCGATCTCGCGGGGGCGCTCGACGTCCTCGCCGCCGGGGGATCGTCGCGATCGGTGGTCCGCGGGACCACCCGGGACGCGCGTCCGGTGGTCTTCCTGTTCTCCGGTCAGGGGAGCCAGCGAACCGGTGCGGGGAAAGCGCTTTACGCGACCGATCCGATCTTCGCCGCCGCGCTGGACGACGTCTGCGCCCGCTTCGACCGCCACCTCGACGTCCCACTGCGCGACGTCCTGTTCGAGCCCACGGAACTCCTCGACCAGACCCGGTACACGCAACCCGCGTTGTTCGCCCTCGAAGTCGCGCTGTTCCGCTTGCTGGAAAGCCGTGGCGTGCGTCCGTCCATCCTCATCGGACACTCGGTCGGCGAGCTGGCCGCGGCCCACGTCTCCGGGGTGCTCTCCCTCGACGACGCGGCCGAGCTGGTGGCCGCCCGCGGCCGGTTGATGGACGCGTTGCCCGGCGGGGGAGCGATGCTCGCCGTCGAGGCCACCGAAGCGGAAGCGCTTTCCGCCCTGACGACCTCCACCGTCTCGATCGCCGCGGTCAACGGGCCGCGGGCGGTCGTGCTGTCCGGCGACGCGGACACCGTCTCCGCGCTGGCCGCGCACTTCGCCGGGCTGGGGCGCAAGACCAAGCGCCTCAAGGTGAGCCACGCGTTCCACTCGCCGCACATGGACGCGATGCTCGACGACTTCCGCGCGGTCGCCGCGCGGCTCAGCTTCGCGCCGCCGCGGATCCCGATCGTCTCGGGCCTCACCGGCCGGATCGCCACCGCCGAGGAACTCGCCGACCCGGCGTACTGGACGCGGCACGTGCGCGAGGCGGTCCGTTTCGCTGACGCTGTAAGCGCTGTCGGCGACGCCGTGTTCGTCGAGCTGGGCCCGGACGGCGTCCTGTGCGCGATGGCCCGCGAGAGCGTTTCCGGCACCTTCGCCGCCGCCCTGCGCCGGGACCGCGACGAGACCTTCACGTTCCATCACGTCCTGGCGCAGCTGCACGTCCACGGCACCGACGTCGACTGGGCCGCGGTCTACGGCGACCGTGGCAACCGCGTCGACCTGCCGACCTACCCGTTCCAGCGCGTCCGGCACTGGTTCGACGGCCCGGCGCGCACCTCGGCCCCGGCCGCCGAGCGGTCGTGGGCGCAGAGCGTCGCGGACCTGCCCGCCGCCGAGCGCGACCGCCGGCTCGTCGACGTCGTCCGCGCGGGTGTCGCGGCGGTGCTCGACTACGCCGGGGCGAACGACGTCGACGCGGACCGGACGTTCAAGGAGCTCGGCATCGACTCGCTGACCGCGGTCGAGCTGCGCGACCACCTCGGCCAGGTGACCGGCCTCCGGCTCGGCAGCGGCGTGCTGTTCGACCACCCGACGCCGGCCGCGCTGGCCCGGCACCTCGAAACCGAGCTGTCCGGCGCTCCCGAGGCCGCCGCGGAGGCCGTCGCCGCGAGCGACGAGCCGATCGCCATCGTGGCGATGAGCTGCCGGTACCCCGGCGGTGTCCGGACCCCCGAGGATCTGTGGCGGCTGGTCACCGAAGGCGTCGACGCGATCGGTGACTTCCCGGCCGACCGCGGCTGGGACCTCGACGCGCTCTACGACCCCGACCCGGAACACGCCGGCACGACCTACGCCCGCGGTGGCGGGTTCCTCGACGGCGTCGCGGACTTCGATCCCGCGTTCTTCGGCATTTCGCCGCGGGAGGCCGTCGCGATGGACCCGCAGCAGCGGGTGCTGCTGGAGCTGACCTGGGAGGCGTTCGAACGCGCCGGCCTCGACCCGGCCGGGCTGCGCGGCACGGCCACCGGGGTCTTCGTCGGCGCGATGGCCACCGACTACGGCCCGCGGCTGCACGAAGCGGCCGGCGGCGCCGACGGCTACCTGCTCACCGGCACCACCGGCAGCGTCGTCTCGGGCCGGCTGGCCTACACGTTCGGCCTCGAAGGGCCGGCCGTCACGGTCGACACCGCGTGCTCGTCTTCGCTGGTCGCCCTGCACTGGGCGGCGCAGGCCCTGCGCGCCGGCGAATGCTCGCTGGCGCTGGCCGCCGGGGCCGCGGTGATGTCGCGGCCCGGCATGTTCATCGAATTCTCGCGCCAGCGCGGGCTGTCCGCCGACGGCCGGTGCAAGGCGTTCTCCGCCGCCGCGGACGGCACCGGCTGGGCCGAGGGCGCCGGAGTCCTGGTGCTGGAACGGCTTTCCGACGCCCAGCGCCACGGCCACCAGATCCTGGCCGTGCTGCGCGGTTCGGCGGTCAACTCCGACGGCGCGTCCAACGGTCTCACCGCACCCAACGGCCCTTCGCAGCAACGGGTCATCCGCCGCGCGCTCGCCGCCGCCGGGCTGTCCACATCGGACGTCGACGCTGTGGAGGCGCACGGCACCGGGACGACCCTGGGCGACCCGATCGAGGCCGACGCGCTGATCGCGACCTACGGCCGGGACCGCGAGACGCCGCTGTGGCTGGGGTCGCTGAAGTCCAACATCGGGCACACGCAGGCGGCCGCGGGCATCGGCGGCGTGATCAAGATGGTCCAGGCCCTGCGTCACGGTGTCCTCCCGCGCACGCTGCACGTGGACGAGCCGACCCCGCACGTCGACTGGTCCGCCGGGAGCGTCGCCCTGCTCACTGAGCAGCGACCGTGGCCGGAGACCGGCCGGCCGCGTCGAGCCGCCGTGTCGTCCTTCGGCGTCAGCGGCACCAACGCCCACGCCGTGCTCGAACAGGCCCCGGCGACCGACGCGCCGGAGTCCACACCGGGCCCGGCGCCGGTCGTGCTGTCCGCGCGGACCGAAAGCGAACTGCGTGACCAGGCGAAGAACCTCCTGGCCTACCTGACCGACGCGTCCGTGTCCGATGTGGACATCGCGCACACACTGACCTCGACGCGGGCGCGGTTCCCCCAGCGTGCCGTGCTGCTCGGCGCCGACCTCCGCGACCAGCTCCGCACCCTGGCCGATGGTGGCAGTTCGCCCGACGTCGTCACGGGCTCGGTGCGCGGTTCCGGGCGGACGGCGTTCGTCTTCCCGGGCCAGGGTTCGCAGTGGGCCGGGATGGCGGTCGAGCTGGCCGAGTCGTCGCCCGCGTTCGCGGCACGGCTCGACGAGTGTGCGGACGCCCTTGCGTCCCATGTGGACTGGTGCCTGCTCGACGTCCTCCGGGGTGTCGAGGGCGCGCCGGGGTTCGACCGGGTGGACGTCGTGCAGCCGGTGTTGTGGGCGGTGATGGTCTCGCTGGCCGCGTTGTGGCGTGCGCACGGGGTCGAGCCGTCCGCCGTCGTCGGACACTCGCAGGGCGAGATCGCGGCGGCCGTCGTCGCGGGAGCGTTGTCCCTTGAGGACGGTGCGTTGGTCGTCGCGTTGCGCAGCAAGGCGATCCTGGCCCTGGCCGGACGCGGTGGAATGGTCTCGATCCCGTTGCCGTACGACGAGGTGACGGCGCTGATCGACGACCGGATCTCGGTGGCGGCGGTCAACGGCCCGCGGTCCACCGTCGTCTCGGGCGACGCCGACGCCCTCGACGAGCTGATGGACCGCTGCGAGGCCGGGGAAATCCGGGCGAAGCGGATCCCGGTGGACTACGCGTCCCACTCGGCGCACGTCGAATCCCTGGAAGCCGAGCTGCTGGACGTCCTGGCCCCGATTCGCCCACGCGCCGTGGAGGTGCCGTTCTACTCGACGGTCACCGGCGACCCGCTCGACACGACCGTGATGGGCGCCCGGTACTGGTACGAGAACCTGCGCAACACGGTCCGGTTCGAGGCGGTCGTGCGGCAGCTGGCCGAGCGGGGCCACTCGGTGTTCGTCGAGTGCAGCCCGCACCCCGTCCTCACCATCGGCGTCCAGGACACTGTGGACGAACTCGGCGCGGACGCGGTCGCCGTCGGCACCCTGCGGCGTGACGACGGTGGCCCGGCCCGGTTCCTGAACGCGCTGGCGCAGGCCCACGTCTGCGGCGCCACCCCGGACTGGAACACGGTGCTGCCCGGCGGCCGGGTCGTCGAAGACCTGCCGACGTATCCGTTCCAGCGGCAGCGGTTCTGGCTCGAAGCCGACGCGGGCGCGGGCGAGCTGTCCTCGGCCGGGCTGGGCGAGGCCGGGCACCCGCTGCTCGGTGCCGCCGTCCGGCTCGCCGGCACCGGTGGTCTGCTCTACACCGGGCGGCTGGCCCAGCGGACCCACCCGTGGCTGACCGACCACGCGGTGTTCGACACCGTGCTGCTGCCCGGGACCGCGTTCGTCGAACTGGCGTTGCGCGCGGCCGAGGACACCGGCTGCGACGCGCTCGAAGAGCTGACCCTGGAGGGCCCGCTGCTCCTGCCGGAGCGCGGTGCGGTCACCGTGCAGGTCGCGGTCGCCCCGGCCGACGACGACGGCCGCCGCGCGATCACCTTCCACTCCCGCCAGGACGATCAGGGCGACTGGACCCGGCACGCGACCGGCGTGCTCGGCACCTCGTCGGCCGCCGGTACCGCCCTGACCGAGTGGCCGCCCGCGGCCGAACCGATCGACGTCGACGCGCTCTACCAGGCCCTCGCGGACGCCGGGTTCGGGTACGGCCCGGTGTTCCAGGGCCTGCGCGCGGCTTGGCGCTCCGGCCAGGAGGTCTACGCCGAGGTGGTCCTGCCGACCGACGACGCCGCCCGGTTCGGGCTGCACCCGGCCCTGCTCGACGCCGCGCTCCACGGCGCCGGGCACGACGTCCTGATCGGCGCCGACGGCACGAGCAGCATCCCGTTCTCCTGGCGTGGCATCACCCTGCACCGCACTGGCGCGGCCGCGTTGCGCGTCCGGCTGACCGTGGGTGAGGGGGAGCTGGCGCTCGCCGTGGCCGACGAGACCGGCGCACCGGTGGCCACAGTGGACTCCTTGCTGCTGCGACCGCTGACGCGGACGCTCACCGGTGCCGCGCCCGACTCACTGTTCCGGGTGGACTGGACCGAACTCGAACTGTCCGAAGCAGACTCTGCTGTCCTTCGGTGTGACGATCTCGACGAGCTGGAAACGCCGGAAGGGTTTGTCGCCGTCCGGGTCGCGCCGGAGGTGGACGAGCTGGCGGAGCGAACCCACGCGGCCGCCGCTCGGGCGCTGGACCTGGCCCGGCGGTGGACGTCCGACGAGCGGTTCGCGGCGGCCAAGCTGGTGCTGCTAACCTCGGGTGCCCGGGCGGACGACCCGGCGGGGGCGGCGGTCTGGGGCCTGATCCGCGCGGCGCAGTCCGAGCACCCCGGCCGGTTCGTGCTCGCCGACGTCTCACCGGCGGAGGAAGACCTCCTGCCGCAGGCCCTCGCCTCGGGAGAGCCGCAGGTCGCCGTGCACGCGGGTACGACGTACGTGCCGCGGCTGCGCCGGGTCAAGCCCGCCGAGGGTGACCTGCCGGTGCTCGACGGCACGGTCCTCGTCACCGGCGGCACCGGCACGCTCGGCGCGTTGCTGGCCGAGCACCTGATCACCGGGCACGGCGTCCGCAAGCTGGTCCTGACCAGCCGGAGGGGTCTGGACGCACCGGGTGCGCCGGAGCTGGCCGAGCGGCTGCGCGGACTCGGCGCCGACGTCACGATCGCCGCCTGCGACGCCGCCGACCGGGAAGCGCTGTCCGGCCTGCTCGACGGGCTGCCCGACCTCACCGGCGTGGTCCACGCGGCCGGGGTGCTCGACGACGGCGTCCTCGCCTCACTGACCCCCGAGCGCCTGGCCACGGTGCTGCGCCCGAAGGTCGACGCGGCCGTCCACCTGGACGAGCTGACCGCGGACCGGCCGCTCACGGCGTTCGTGCTGTTCTCCTCGGTGGCCGCGACACTCGGCACCGCGGGGCAGGGCAACTACGCCGCCGCCAACGCGTTCTTGGACGCGCTCGCCGCGCGGCGGCGGGCTCGCGGCCGGGCCGGCACCGCGCTGGCCTGGGGGTTCTGGGCCGAGCGCAGCGGCATGACCGGGCACCTCGCCGACGCCGACCTCAGCCGCATGACGCGGTCCGGCGTGGGCGCGCTGCCCAGCGCCGAAGGACTCGCGCTGTTCGACGTCGCGCTGCGCCAAGCCGACGCCGCGCTGGTCCCGGCCCGGCTGGACCTGGCCACGCTCCGGGCGCGCGCCGGCGGGGACGTCCCGCCGCTGCTGCGGGAGCTGATCCGGACCCGCTCTCGCCGTGCCGACGACCAGGTGGAGACCGCGTCACTGGCCGGCCGGCTGGCGGCGGCCCCGGACGCGGACCGGCCGCAGCTGGCGCTGGACGCCGTGCTGGCCGAGACCGCGACCGTGCTCGGCTTCGCCTCGGCCGCGACGATCGACGGCGACCAGGCGTTCAAGGAGATCGGCTTCGACTCGCTGACCGCGGTCGAGCTGCGCAACCGGCTCACCGCGGCGCTCGGCCTGCGCCTGCCGGTGACGCTGATCTTCGACCACCCGACCCCGCGCGCCCTGGCCGGTTACGTGCTGACCGAGCTGGCACCGGCCGCGCCGTCGGTCTCGGACCTGCCGGTGCTGGCGCAGCTGGACCACCTGCGCGGCGCACTGTCCACGGTGGACTCCGGCGACCCCGACCGCGCGCGGATCACCGCGCGGCTGCGGACCCTGCTGGCCGAATGGACCGAAGACGAGCACCCGGCGGACGACGTCGAGATCGACACCGCCGACGACGATGCGATGTTCGCGCTGATCGACAGCGAACTCGGGACTGTGTGAGGGATGGGCGACATGCCGACGGGCTGGGGTGAGCTGAATGTCCACTGAGGACAAACTGCGGGACTATCTCAAGCGGGTGACCACCGATCTCCGGCAGGTCCGGCGGGAGCTGCGCGAG
Organism: Amycolatopsis sp. NPDC049252; assembly: GCF_043197175.1. Lineage (NCBI taxonomy): Bacteria > Bacillati > Actinomycetota > Actinomycetes > Pseudonocardiales > Pseudonocardiaceae > Amycolatopsis > Amycolatopsis sp. NPDC049252. The sequence goes on along the minus strand of NZ_JBICSQ010000007.1, from coordinate 34,611 downwards.
GAGCGGGAGCGCGACGCCGAACCGATCGCCATCGTCGGGATGAGCTGCCGCTACCCCGGCGGCGTCCGCTCGCCTGAAGACCTGTGGGAACTGGTCGACGAGGGCCGCGACGCCGTGGGCGCGTTCCCCGAGCGGCGCGGCTGGGACCTCGGCGAGCTGTACCACCCGGACCCCGACCACGCGGGCACGTTCTACGCCCGTGAGGGCGGGTTCCTGCACGATGCCGACGAGTTCGACGCCGAGTTCTTCGGCATCTCGCCGCGCGAGGCACTGGCGATGGACCCGCAGCAGCGCCTGCTGCTCGAGATCTCCTGGGAAGCCCTGGAACGCGCGGGCATCCCGCCGGAGTCGGTGCGCGGCACCCGCGCCGGGGTGTTCGCCGGGGTGATGTACCACGACTACGGCTCCCGGTTGCCGCACGCGCCCGCCGACGTCGAGGCCTACCTCGGCAACGGCAGCGCGGGCAGCGTCGCGTCCGGCCGGGTCGCCTTCACCCTCGGCCTCGAAGGGCCCGCGGTCAGCGTCGACACGGCGTGCTCGTCTTCGCTGGTCGCCCTGCACCTGGCCGGCCAGGCCCTGCGGTCCGGCGAGTGCACGCTCGCGCTCGCCGGCGGTGTCGCCGTGATGTCCACGACCGCGACGTTCATCGAGTTCTCCCGCCAGCGCGGGCTCTCCGCCGATGGCCGCTGCAAACCGTTCGCCGCCGCCGCGGACGGCACCGGCTGGGCCGAGGGCGCCGGCATGCTCGTGCTGGAGAAGCTGTCCGACGCGCAGCGCAACGGGCACCGCGTGCTCGCCGTCGTCCGCGGCAGCGCGGTGAACTCCGACGGCGCGTCCAACGGCCTGACCGCGCCGAGCGGCCCCGCGCAGCAGCGGGTGATCCGGCAGGCGCTGGCCAACGCGGGGCTCACACCGTCCGAAGTGGACGTGGTCGAGGCGCACGGCACCGGAACCACCCTGGGCGACCCGATCGAGGCGCAGGCCCTGATCGCCACCTACGGCCGTGAGCGTGAGACGCCGCTCTGGCTGGGGTCGCTGAAGTCCAACATCGGGCACAGCCAGGCCGCCGCGGGTGTCGGCGGCGTGATCAAGATGGTCATGGCGATGCGCCACGGCGCCCTGCCGCGGACCCTGCACGTCGACGCGCCGACGCCGCACGTCGACTGGTCCACCGGCGCCGTCGAACTGCTCACCGAAGCCCGGCCGTGGCCCGAGGCCGACCGGCCGCGCCGCGCGGCGGTGTCGTCGTTCGGGGTCAGCGGCACGAACGCGCACGCGGTGCTGGAGCAGGCGCCGGCCGTCGAGAGCATCCGGTCCGAAGCCGCCGGTGTCGTTCCGGTCGTGCTGTCGGCCCGGACGGCGGAAGCGCTTACCGAACAGGCCGCCCGGCTCGCCGAGCGACTGGCCGACCCGGACCTCGAACTGCCCGATTTCGCCTGGTCGCTGGCGACGACCCGCGCGGCGCTGCCGGAGCGGGTCGCGTTCGTGGCCGCCTCTCGCGAGGAAGCTCACGACGTCTTGGCCGGTCTGGGCCGCGGCGACGTCGTCCCGGCCGCGGTGCGCGGCTTGGCCCGTGGCGGCGCCAAGTCCGTGTTCGTCTTCCCCGGCCAGGGCTCCCAGTGGGCCGGCATGGCCGTCGGGCTGCTCGACGAGTCGCCGGTGTTCGCGGCCCGGATGGCCGCATGTGAAGCCGCCTTGTCGTCCTTTGTGGACTGGTCGCTGACGGACGTCCTGCGTGGCGTCGAGGGTGCGCCCGGGTTCGACCGGGTCGACGTCGTGCAGCCGGTGCTGTGGGCGGTGATGGTCTCCTTGGCGACGCTCTGGCGGTCGTACGGCGTCGAGCCGTCGGCCGTGGTCGGCCACTCGCAGGGCGAGATCGCGGCGGCGGTCGTCGCCGGTGCGCTGTCCCTCGAGGACAGTGCCCGCGTGGTCGCCCTCCGCAGCAAGGCGATCCTCGCGCTCGCCGGACGCGGTGGGATGGTCTCGATCCCGCTGCCGCACGCCGAGGTCACCGAGCTGATCGACGGCCGGATCTCGATCGCGGCGGTCAACGGGCCGCGCTCGACCGTCGTCTCCGGTGACGCGGACGCCCTCGACGAGCTGATGGACCGCTGCGCGGACCGCGAGATCCGCGCCAAGCGCGTCCCGGTGGACTACGCGTCGCACTCGGCGCACGTCGAGTCCCTGGAAGCCGAACTCCTCGACGTGCTCGGCCCGATCCGGCCCCGCACGTCCGAGATCCCCTTCTACTCCACGGTGACCGGCGAGCCGATCGACACCACGATCGTCGGCGCCCGCTACTGGTACGACAACCTCCGCACCACGGTCCGGTTCGAGGACGCCACCCGCGCCCTGCTCGCCCGTGGCCACTCGGTGTTCGTCGAATGCAGCCCGCACCCGGTGCTCACGATCGGTCTTCAGGACACTGTGGACGATCTCGGCGTCGCGCTCGGCACCCTCCGCCGCGACGAAGGCGGCCTCCGCCGGTTCCTGACCGCGCTGGCCGACGCCCACGTCCACGGCGTCTCGCCGGAGTGGGCGAAGGTGTTCGGCGGCGGCCGGGTCGTCGACCTGCCCACCTACGCCTTCAAGCGCGACCGGTACTGGCTCGACGCCCCCGCGCCCAGTGCCGGCGGCTCGGACGGCGGGTTCTGGGCCGCCGTCGACCGCGCGGACCTCGACCTCGGCCTGCCCGAGGACACCCTCCGCGACGTGCTGCCCGCGCTCGCCGCGTGGCGCCGGCGTCACCTGGATTCGTCCACCGTGGACGGCTGGCGGTACCGCGTCAGCTGGGAGCCGGTCGACGTCGAGCGCACGAAGCTGTCCGGTGTCTGGCTGGTGCTGGGGGAGGACGACCTCGGCGTCGCCGAGGCGCTGACCGCGCACGGTGCCGACGTCCGTCGCGAGCCCACCGGCGAACCGCTGGCCGGGATCGTCTCCTTGGTCGGTGACGGCCGGGAAGCGCTCGCCGCGACGACGAAGCTGCTGCAGTCCGACCTCGAAGCTCCCGTGTGGACGATCACCTCCGGCGCGGTCACCACCGGTCGCGGCGACCGCGTCCGGCACCCGGACCAGGCTCTGGCCTGGGGGTTTGGCCGGGTGGCCGCGCTGGAGCAGCCGGACCGCTGGGGCGGTCTGCTCGACCTGCCGGAGACCCTCGACGACCGGGCCGCGGCCCGGCTCGCCGCGGTGCTCGCCGGGACCGGTGAGGACCAGCTCGCCGTGCGCGACTCCGGTGTCTTCGCCCGCCGGCTCGTGCGGGCCAAGGCGCGTCCGGCCGTAGGCGGCTGGCAGCCGCGCGGAACCGTGCTGGTCACCGGCGGTACCGGTGCGCTCGGCGGCCAGGTCGCCGAGTGGCTCGCGGCGAACGGCGCCGAGCACCTCGTGCTCACCAGCCGCAGCGGTGCGGCCGCGCCGGGGGCCGAAGAGCTGCGCGAGAAGCTGACCGCGCTCGGAGCCGAGGTGACGATCGCCGCGTGCGACGTCGCCGACCGCGACGCCCTCGCCGCCCTGCTCGACGGCCTCGACCTGACCGCGGTGGTCCACACCGCCGGTGTCCTCGACGACGGTGTCATCACGTCCCTGGCCGACGACCGTTTCGACGGCGTCCTGCGTCCCAAGCTTGACGCGGCCCTCGCGCTGCACGAGCTGACCGGCGACCTCGACGCGTTTGTCCTCTTCTCCTCCTTCGCGGGCACGGTCGGCAACTCGGGCCAGGCCAACTACGCCGCCGCCAACGCGTTCCTGGAGGCCCTTGCCGAGCAACGCGCGGCCGACGGGCTCCCGGCCACCGCGATCGGCTGGGGGCACTGGGCGGGCGGCGGCCTGGCCGACGACACCCTGCGCGGCGACCGCCTCCGCCGCGACGGACTCGTCGCGATGGACCCCGCGCTCGCCGTCACCGGCATCACGCGGGCGATCGAGCAGGGTGACCCCGTCTCGGTGGTCGCCGACGTCGACTGGGAGCGGTTCGTCCCGGCGTTCACCGCGTCCCGGCCGAGCCCGCTGCTCGGCGGCTTCGCACCGTCCACAACGGACACTCCCGCACCCGCTGGGTTCGCCGGGCAGCTGGCCGCGCTGACCGGCGCCGACCGCGAGCGGTTCCTGCTCGACCTCGTGCTGGGCCACGTCGCGGGGGTGCTCGGGCACGGTTCCCCGAGCGCGATCGAGCCGCGCCGCGCGTTCCGCGAGCTGGGTTTCGACTCGCTGACCTCGGTCGAGCTGCGCAACCGGCTCAGCGCCGCGACCGGGCGGAAACTGCCCGCGACCGTCGCGTTCGACCACCCCACCCCGGCCGAGCTGGCCGCGATGCTCGGCGGCGAAGCGGGGGAGAGCGACTTCGCGCCGGTCGTCAAGGCCGTGACCGACGACCCGATCGCCGTCGTCGCGATGACCTGCCGGTACCCCGGCGGGGTCGGCAGCCCCGAGGACCTGTGGGAGCTGCTGGCGGCGGGGCGGGACGCGATGGCGCCGTTCCCGGCCAACCGCGGCTGGGACCTCGACGCGCTCTACGACCCGGACCCCGACCACAAGGGCACCTGTTACGCCCGCGAAGGCGGGTTCCTCTACGACGCCGACAAGTTCGACGCCGGTTTCTTCGGCATCTCGCCCCGCGAGGCGCTGGCGATGGACCCGCAGCAGCGGCTGCTGCTGGAGACCTCGTGGGAGCTGTTCGAACGCGCCGGGATCGACCCGGACTCGTTGCGGGGCAGCGAAACCGGCGTGTTCGTCGGGACGAACGGCCAGGACTACGCACCCGGTCTGCACGAGTCGCCGGAAGGCGTCGAGGGTTACCTGTTGACCGGCAACGCGGCCTCGGTCGTCTGCGGCCGCGTCGCCTACACCTTCGGGCTCGAGGGCCCCGCGGTCACGGTGGACACCGCCTGCTCGGCGTCGCTGGTGGCCCTGCACCTCGCGACCCGGGCACTGCGCAACGGCGAGTGCTCGCTGGCCCTGGCCGGCGGCGCGACGGTGATGTCCAAGCCGGGCGCGTTCGTCGAGTTCTCCCGCCAGCGCGGCCTTTCCGCCGACGGCCGCTGCAAGGCGTTCGCCGCCGGTGCCGACGGCACGGGCTGGGGTGAGGGTGTCGGCCTGATCCTGCTGGAGCGGTTGTCCGACGCGCAGCGCAACGGCCACCGCGTCCTCGCGCTGCTGCGCGGCAGCGCGGTGAACTCCGACGGCGCGTCGAACGGCCTGACCGCCCCGAACGGCCCGTCACAGCAGCGCGTGATCCGGCAGGCCCTGGCCGACGCCGGACTGGCACCGTCCGATGTGGACGCCGTCGAGGCGCACGGCACCGGTACCTCGCTGGGCGACCCGATCGAGGCCCAGGCCCTGATCGCGACCTACGGGCGGGACCGCGCGGACGCGCCGCTGTGGCTCGGCTCGGTGAAGTCGAACCTCGGGCACACGCAGTCCGCGGCCGGCGTGGCCGGGGTGATCAAGATGATCCTCGCGATGCGCCACGGCGTACTGCCGAAGACGCTGCACGTCGACGAGCCGACCCCGGAAGTCGACTGGAGCGACGGCACGGTCGCCCTGCTCACCGAGGCGACGCCGTGGCCGGACACCGGACGCCCGCGCCGCGCGGGTGTGTCGTCGTTCGGCATCGGCGGCACGAACGCGCACGTGGTCCTGGAAGCGCCTCCGGCGCTCGAAGCCACCGACGAGTCCCTTGAGGACGGTCCGGTCGTGCTCTCCGCACGATCGGCCCCGGCCTTGCGTGCCCTCGCGGCCCGGCTCGCCGCGTACGTGACCGCGTCGCCGGACCTTTCGCCGGCTCAGCTGGGGCACGCGCTGAGCACCACCCGCGCCGCGCACCGGCACCGCGCCGCGCTGGTCGCGGCCGACCGGGCCGAGCTGCTGGCCGGGCTGACCGCCCTCGCCGAGGGGTCGGCTTCCGTGCCCACCGGCGAAGCTTCGGAAGGTCGCCGGATCGGCTTCCTGTTCACCGGCCAGGGCAGCCAGCGGCCGGGGATGGGCCGGGCGCTGTACCGCGAGTTCCCGGTGTTCGCCGACGCGCTCGACAACGTCTGCGCCCACCTTGACGCCCACCTGGACCGGCCGCTGAAGGAGGTCATGTTCGCCGAGACCGGTACCGACGCCGCCGCTGGCACCGGCACCGGCACCGGCACCGTCGCTGGCACCGGTACCGGCACCGAGGTCGGCACCCGCACCGAGGCCGCCTCCGGCACCGGCACCGACGCCGCCGTTGCCACCGGCACGGGCGCTGCCGTTGGCACGGGCGCTGCCGTTGACACCGGCGCCGCCGCTGGCACCGGCACTGGCACTGGCGCCGTCGCTGGTACCGGCGCCGAGGTCGGCACCTGCACCGAGGCCTCCTCCGGCACCGAAGCCGCCGCCGCTGGCACCGGCACTGGCACTGGCGCCGTCGCTGGTACCAGCGCCGAGGTCGGCACCCGCGCCGAGGCCGCCTCCGGCACCGAAGCCGTCGCTGGCACGGGCACCGCCGCTGGGACCGACGCCGCCGCTGGCACCGGCACCGCCGCCGCTGGCACGCGCGCCGAGACCGAGGTCGCCGGCGCTACCGAAGCCGCCGCGCTGCTCGACCGCACCGTCTACACCCAGGCCGCGCTGTTCGCGCTGGAAGTGGCCCAGTTCCGCCTGCTCGAACACTGGGGCGTCACCCCGCACCAGCTGCTCGGCCACTCGATCGGCGAGCTGGCCGCGGCGCACGTCGCGGGGGTCCTGACGCTGGCCGACGCCGCGACCCTGGTCGCCGCACGTGGCCGGCTCATGCAGGCGCTGCCCTCCGGCGGCGCGATGGTCGCGATCCAGGCCACCGAAGCCGAGGTTTCGGTATATCTGTCAGACCGTGTGACCGTCGCCGCGCTCAACGGTCCCAACTCGACGGTCATCTCCGGTGATGAAGCTGCCGTAGAAGCCGTGGTGGAGCACTTCGCCAACCGTAAGACCAAGCAGCTCACGGTCAGCCACGCATTCCACTCGCCGCTGATGGATCCGATGCTCGAGGAGTTCCGCGGTATAGCGGAGTCTCTGTCTTACGGTAAGACGGTTATACCGATCGTCTCCAACGTCACCGGCGAGCCGATCACCGAGTTCGACGCGGACTACTGGGTCCGGCACGTGCGCGAGGCCGTCCGGTTCCTCGACGGCGTCCGCACGCTGGAAGCCTCCGGCGTGGACACGTTCGTCGAGCTGGGACCGGACGGCGTGCTCACCGGGATGGCCCAGGACTGCGTGACCGGACCCGCGGTGTTCGTCGCCGCGCAACGCCGTGACCGCGAAGAACCGTTCGCGCTGCGGACCGCCCTGGCGACGCTGTTCGTCGCGGGCGCCGAGCCCGACTGGGCCGCGGTCTTCGGCGGCGCGCGCCCGCTGCTCGACCTGCCCACCTACCCGTTCCAGGGTGAACGGTTCTGGCTCGAAACCACCGCACCCCGCGCGGCCAAGGTGTCCACAGTGGACTCCTGGCGCTACGGCATCGCCTGGCGCCCGATCGACGAGCCGGTGCCCGGCGACCTCGGCGCATGGCTGGTGGTCGTCCCACCGGGCGAGACGAACGACCCGGCGATCGACGCACTCGCCAAGGCCGCGTCGGTGATCGTCCTCGAAACCGACGACACCGACCGCGAAACCCTGACCATCCGCCTGGCCTCGCTCGACGACGTCGACGGCGTCCTCGCCCTCGGCAGCCTCGGCCCGCAGGTGACCACGACGCTGCTGCAGTCCCTCGGCGACGCGGGCATCGACGCACCGCTGTGGGTTGCCACCCGCAGCGCGGTCGCCACCCACCCGGCCGACCGGGTGTCCAACCTGGACCAGGCCATGCTCTGGGGCCTCGGCCGCACCGCCGCCCTCGAGCACCCGCGCCGCTGGGGCGGCCTGATCGACCTGCCCACCGAAGCCGACGACCGGACCGCCTCCCGCCTAACCGGCCTCCTGACCGGCAACACCGGCGAAGACCAGCTCGCCCTGCGCGCCAACGGCCTCTTCGCCCGCCGCCTCACCCCGGCCCGGCCGGGACGCGGTGACGTCGACTGGGCCGGCGCGGGTCCGGTGCTGGTCACCGGCGGCACCGGCGCGCTCGGCTCGGCCGTCGCCCGGTACCTGGCCGGGCAAGGGGCCGGACGTCTCCTGCTGATCAGCCGTCGTGGCCCCGCCGCCCCCGGCGCGGCCGCGCTCGAAGCCGAACTGACCTCGCTCGGCGCCGACGTCACCATCGCCGCGTGCGACGCCGGGGACCGCGCGCAGCTGGCCGCGTTCCTTGCCGAGAACGCCGTCGGTGCGGTGGTGCACACGGCCGGCGTGCTCGACGACGGCGTGCTCGACGCGCTGACCGCCGACCGGTTCACCGACGTCCTGCGGGCGAAGGCGACCGCCGCCGCGAACCTGCACGAGCTGACCGGCGACCTGAGCGCGTTCGTGCTGTTCAGCGCGTTCGCCGGGACGGTCGGCAACGCCGGCCAGGCGTCCTACGCCGCCGCAAACGCCTACCTCGACGCGCTCGCCGAACAGCGCCGCGCGGACGGCCTGCCCGCCACCTCGATCGCCTGGGGTGCCTGGGCCGGGGAGGGCATGGCCGCCGGCGCGGTCGGCGACCGGCTTGGGCGCGCGGGGTTCACCGCCATGGATCCGCGGGTCGCCGTCACCGCGCTGGGCGTCGCCGAGCCGTCCGCGCTCGTCGCCGTCGCGGACATCGACTGGCCGGTGTTCGCGCCCGGGTTCACCGCGTCGCGGCCCAGCCCGCTGCTGGCCGACCTCGCGCCACAACCCGAGGTGTCCACAGTGGACGAACGCGGGTTCGCCGAGCGGCTCGCCGCCGTGCCGGACGCCGAACGCACCCGGCTGCTGGAGGACCTCGTCCGCGAGACCGCCGGACTGGTGCTCGGGCACACCGGCGCGATCGAACCCGCCCGGCCCTTCAAAGAACTCGGCTTCACCTCACTGTCCGCAGTGGAGCTGCGCAACCGGCTCGACGCGGCGACCGGGCTGTCCCTGCCCGCGACGCTCGTGTTCGACCACCCGACCCCGCGGGCACTGGCCGCGCACCTGCGGGCCGAACTGATGCCCGCACAGGGCCCCGGCCCGGTGTCCCTGTTGGACGAACTGGACCGGCTGGAGGCGGCGCTCGCCGCTCTCGGCCCGGACGAGGTGGCGGACCTGGCCCCCGACGACGAGACCCGCACCCGGATCGGCACCCGGCTGAAGGACCTGGGCACGGCCTGGCACCAGGCCGCGGACGTCCCCGCCGCCCTCGGCGACGAGCTGGACGACGCGACCGACGACGAGATCTTCGCGCTGATCGACAAGAAGTTCGGCACCTCGTGACCGAGGCGGCCCGGCGTACCCACGAACTGCGACAGGACTGAACATGGCGAACGAGCAGAAGCTGCGCGAATACCTCAAGCGGGTCACCCGTGACCTGCAGGAGGCGCAGGACCGCTTGCGGCTGGCCGACGAGAAGGCCAGGGAACCGATCGCGATCGTCGGGATGAGCTGCCGGTTCCCCGGCGGGGTCCGCAGCCCCGAGGACCTGTGGGAGCTGCTGGACTCCGGCGGCGACGCGATCGGCGGGTTCCCGGCCGACCGCGGCTGGGACCTGCCCGGGCTGTACCACCCGGACCCCGACCACGCGGGCACCTGCTACGTCCGTGAGGGCGGGTTCATCTCCGGCGCGGACCGCTTCGACGCCGGGTTCTTCGGGGTGTCGCCGCGGGAAGCCGTGGCGATGGACCCGCAGCAACGGCTGCTGCTCGAGCTTTCGTGGGAGGCGTTCGAGCGCGCCGGGGTGGATCCGGACAGCGTGCGCGGCAGCCGGGCCGGGGTCTTCGTGGGCACCAACGGCCAGGACTACGCGGGCGTCGTCGACAGCGTCGCCGACGAGATCGAGGGGTACCTGGCCACCGGCAACTCGGCTGCGGTCGTTTCCGGCCGCCTTGCCTACAGCTTCGGGCTCGAGGGCCCGGCCATGACGATCGACACCGCGTGCTCGGCGTCGCTGGTGGCGCTGCACCTCGCGGTCCAGGCGCTGCGCACCGGCGAGTGCTCGCTGGCCCTGGCCGGTGGTGTGACGGTGATGTCGACGCCGCGGGCGTTCGTCGAATTCTCCCGCCAGCGCGGGCTTTCCCCGGACGGCCGGTGCAAGGCGTTCGCCGAGGGCGCCGACGGTACCGGCTGGGGCGAGGGTGTCGGCATGCTGCTCGTCGAGCGGCTTTCGGACGCCCAGCGGCTCGGCCACCCCGTCCTCGCGGTGATCCGCGGCAGCGCGATCAACCAGGACGGCGCGTCCAACGGCCTGACCGCGCCCAACGGCCCGTCGCAGCAGCGCGTGATCCGCCAGGCGCTGGGCAACGCGAAGCTGCGCCCGTCCGATGTGGACACCGTCGAGGCGCACGGCACCGGCACGGTGCTCGGCGACCCGATCGAGGCCCAGGCCCTGCTGGCCACCTACGGCCAGGACCGGCCGGGCGACCCGCTGTGGCTCGGCTCGGTGAAGTCGAACATCGGGCACACCCAGGCCGCCGCCGGCGTGGCCGGCGTGATCAAGATGGTCAAGGCCCTCGAACACGGCGTGCTCCCGCAGACGCTGCACGTCGACCAGCCCTCGTCCCATGTGGACTGGAACTCGGGCGCGGTGTCCCTGCTCACCGGGCGGACGCCGTGGCCGGAGACCGGGCGCGCCCGGCGCGGCGCGGTCTCCGCGTTCGGCGTCAGCGGCACGAACGCGCACATCATCCTGGAGCAGGCGCCGGAGACCGAGCCGGTCTTGGCCGAGCCAGGCCTGGTCGGCGGGGCCGTGCCGCTGGTGCTGTCCGGCCGCACGCCCGCCGCGCTGGCCGAGCAGGCCGCGCAGCTGCGCACCTACCTGACCCGCCACCCGGACGCCGACCTGACGTCGGTGGGCCGGGCGCTCGCCGTCTCGCGGGCAGCTCTGGAACACCGCTCCGCCTTCCTGGCGGCCGACCACCAGGAAGCGCTTACCGCCCTCGACGCGGCCGTCCGCGGCGAACTGGGCACCGGGACCGCGCGAGGTGACGTCAAGTCCGTCTTCGTCTTCCCTGGCCAGGGCTCGCAGTGGGCCGGCATGGCCGTCGAGCTGATCGACGCGTCGCCGGTGTTCGCCGCACGGATCGAGGAATGTGCAGCGGCGCTGGCGTCCCATGTGGACTGGTCGCTGCTCGACGTCCTGCGCGGTGTCGAAGGTGCACCGGGGTTCGACCGGGTGGACGTCGTCCAGCCGGTGCTCTGGGCGGTGATGGTCTCGCTGGCCGCTTTGTGGCGTGCGCACGGCGTCGAGCCGTCCGCTGTGGTCGGGCACTCGCAGGGTGAGATCGCGGCCGCGGTCGTCTCCGGTGGGCTGTCTCTTGAGGACGGTGCGCTGGTCGTCGCGTTGCGCAGCAAGGCAATCCTCGCGCTGGCCGGCCGGGGCGGGATGGTGTCGGTGCCGCTCGGGCACGACGCCGTTGTCGAACTGGTCGCGACCTGGGATGGGCGCCTGTCGGTGGCCGCGGTCAACGGCCCGCGCTCCACCGTCGTCTCCGGCGACGCCGACGCGGTCGACGAACTGGTCGCCCACTGCGCCGAGCGGGACATCCGGGCCAAGAAGATCCCCGTCGACTACGCGTCGCACTCCGCGCACGTCGAGTCTCTGGAGACCAAACTTCTCGACCTGCTCGCGCCGATCCGGCCGCGGCAGGCCGACGTGCCGTTCTACTCGACGGTGACCGGCGAGCCGATCGACACCACCGGCCTGGACGCCCGGTACTGGTACGAGAACCTCCGCAACACCGTCCGCTTCGAGCCGGTCACCCGCGAACTCATCGCGCGTGGACACTCGGTGTTCGTCGAGTGCAGCCCGCACCCGGTGCTCACCGTCGGCGTCCAGGACACCGTGGACGACCTGGGCGCGGACGCGACGGCCGTCGGCACGCTGCGCCGCAACGAAGGCGGCGCCGACCAGTTCCTCGGCGCGCTGACGCAGGCCCACGTGCACGGCGCGACGCCCGACTGGGCACATACGTTCGGCGTGCGGCCCGCGCCGGAACACGACCTGCCCACCTACCCGTTCCAGCGTGAGCGGTTCTGGCTGGAGGAGGACCCGGATGCCGTCGCGCCGGTCACCGTCTCCGAACCGGAGGCCCGGTTCTGGTCCGCGGTGGACGCCGGTGACGTCGACGCGCTCGCACGGACCCTCGCTGTGGACGACGGTGCTGTCGGGGCACTCCTGCCCGCGCTGTCGTCCTGGCGGCGCCAGGAGCAGGAACGGTCCGAGCTGGACTCGTGGCGCTACCGCGTCACCTGGAAACCGTTACCGGAGAAGAGAACGACTCCGAAGGGGATCTGGATCGCCGTCGTCCCGGAGGCCGGCGAGACCCCCGCGCTCGACGGCGCCACGGTCGTGCCAGTCGTCGTCGACGCCGCCACGATCGACCGCGCCACGTTGACCGAGCTTCTGCGTGACGCCTGCCCGGACGCCGTGCCGTCCGGTGTCGTCTCCTTCCTCGCGGCCGACGACCGGCCGCACCCCGGGTTCCCCGCCGTGCCCGCGTTCGTGGCCGGCACGCTGACCCTCGTCCAGGCCCTCGGCGATGCCGGGATCGACGCTCCACTGTGGATCACCACGAACGGCGCGGTCTCGGTCGACCCGGCGGACGCCCTGACCCACCCGCACCAAGCCCTGCTGTGGGGCCTCGGCCGTGTGGTCGCCCAGGAGCACCCTCAGCGCTGGGGCGGCCTCGCCGACCTGGCCGGGGCCACCGACCTGCGCGGCCTCGCCGGGGTGCTCGCCGCGAACGACGGCGAGGACCAGGTCGCGCTGCGCGCCGCCGGGGCGTTCGCGCGGCGGCTCGTCCGCGACCCGAGTCACGCTCGGCCGCCGGCCGCGCGCCAGTGGCGTCCCGAAGGGACGGTGCTGGTCACCGGCGGGACCGGGGCGCTCGGCGGGCACGTCGCCCGCTGGCTCGCCGGGGCCGGTGCCGAGCACATCCTGCTGACCAGCCGCCGGGGCCTCGACGCCCCGGGCGCACCCGAGCTGGAGACCGAACTCGTCGCGCTCGGCGCCCGCGTCACCACCGCGGCCTGCGACGTCGCCGACCGCGACGCGCTGGCCGCCCTGATCGCGTCCGTTCCCGACCTCACCGCGGTGGTGCACACCGCGGCGGTGCTCGACGACAACATCCTGGACGAGCTGACCGTCGAGCAGTACGAGCGCACCCTGCGGGTCAAGGTCACCGCCGCGGTCAACCTCGACGAGCTGACCCGCGAGCTCGACCTGTCCGCGTTCGTCCTGTTCTCCTCGTTCGCCGGCACGTTCGGCCTGGCCGGACAGGGCAACTACGCGCCGGGCAACGCTTTCCTCGACGCGCTCGCCGAACAGCGGCGGGCGCTCGGCCTGCCCGCGACGTCGCTCGCCTGGGGGCACTGGTCCGGTGGCGGCATGGCCGAAGGCGTCGTCGAAGAGGTCCTGCGCCGCCGCGGCAGCGCCGACATGGCGCCGGACGTCGCGATCGGCGCCGTCCAGCAGGCGCTCGACCACGACGACACGTTCCTGGCGATCGCGAACATCGACTGGGACAAGTTCGTGCCCGCGTTCAGCGCCGGCCGCGCCCGGCCGCTGATCAGCGAAATCCCGGAAGCGGCCGCGATCCTGGCCGCCAAGCCGGCCGCCGCGGCCGAGGCTCCGACCGGGCTGGCCGCGCGGATCGCCGGACTGTCCGAAAAGGACCAGCACGCGGCCGTGCTCGAGGTTGTGCTCGGCCAGGCGGCCGGGGTGCTCGGGCACGCGTCCGCCGACACGATCGACGCCGGGCTGGCCTTCCGCGACCTCGGGTTCGACTCGCTGACCGCGGTCGACTTCCGCAACCGGATGACCGCGGCCACCGGGCTGAAGCTGCCCGCGACGCTGGTGTTCGACTACCCGACGGCCGACGTGCTGGCCCGCCACATCCGCGGCGAGCTGGCCGGTGCCGCCCCCGCGCCGACGACCGCGGTGGCCGTGGCCGCCACGACCGACGAGCCGATCGCCATCGTGGCGATGAGCTGCCGGTTCCCCGGCGGCGTCCGGAACCCCGACGACCTGTGGAACCTGGTCGCCGGCGGCGGTGACGCCATCGGGCCGTTCCCGGCCGACCGCGGCTGGGACCTGGCCGCCCTGTACAACGCCGACCCCGACGCGGCCGGCACCAGCTACGTCCGTGAGGGCGGTTTCCTCGACGGCGCCGCCGACTTCGACCCCGCCTTCTTCGGGATCAGCCCGCGCGAGGCGATGGCGATGGACCCGCAGCAGCGGCTGCTCCTGGAGACGTCCTGGGAGGCGGTCGAGCGCGCCGGCATCGACCCCGCGACGCTGCGGGGCAGCCGGTCGGGTGTGTTCGTCGGCCTGACCTACCACGACTACGGCACCCGGCTGCACGCGTCCGATGAGGACGTCGAGGGCTACTTCGGCACCGGCAACACCGCGAGTGTCGCGTCGGGCCGGATCTCCTACACCCTGGGACTCGAAGGCCCGGCGGTCACTGTGGACACGGCCTGTTCGTCCTCTTTGGTCGCCCTGCACCTCGCCGCTCAGGCCCTGCGCAACGGCGAGTGCGAGATGGCGCTCACCGGCGGTGTGGTCGTGATGTCGACGCCGGAGATGCTGGTCGAGTTCAGCCGGCAGCGCGGCCTGGCCGCCGACGGCCGGTGCAAGGCGTTCGGCGCGGCCGCCGACGGGTTCGGTTCCGGCGAGGGTGTCGGCATGCTCGTGCTGGAGCGCCTGTCGGACGCCCGCCGCCACGGCCACCCGGTGCTCGCCGTGGTCCGCGGCAGCGCGGTCAACCAGGACGGCGCGTCCAACGGCCTCACCGCCCCCAACGGCCCTTCGCAGCAGCGGGTCATCCGCCAGGCGCTGACTTCTGCTGGACTGTCCACTTCGGACGTCGACGCCGTCGAGGCGCACGGCACGGGAACCTCGCTGGGTGACCCGATCGAGGCCCAGGCCCTGATCGCGACGTATGGCGCCGACCGCGCGGGTGACCCGCTGTGGCTCGGTTCGATCAAGTCCAACGTCGGGCACACGCAGGCCGCCGCGGGTGTCGCCGGCGTGATCAAGATGGTCCTGGCCATGCGCCACGGCCTGCTCCCGCAGACCCTGCACGCCGACGAGCCATCGCCGCACATCGACTGGAGTGACGGCACGGTCGCGCTGCTCACCGAGGCCACGCCGTGGCCGGAGACCGGACGGCCGCGCCGCGCGGGTGTCTCGTCGTTCGGTATCAGCGGGACAAACGCGCACGTCATCCTCGAGCAGGCCGAAGAACCGGAGGTCGCAGAGGACGTCGCGGCGCCGTCGATCGTGCCGCTCACGCTCTCGGCCAAGACCGAGGACGCGCTGTACGCACTGGCCGGGCGCCTGCACGCGCACCTGGCCGAACACCCCGACGTCGCGTCGGCGGACGTCGCCGCGTCGCTGACCACGCGGGCTCGGTTCGAGCACCGCGGGGTCGTCGCCGGTGCGGACCGGGACGAACTCCTGGACGGCTTGGCCGCGCTGGCCGCCGGGGCCGGGGTGTCGGGCACGGCCACGGCCGGCGCGTCGGCGTTCCTGTTCAGCGGACAGGGCAGCCAGCGCGCCGGGATGGGGCGTGAGCTGTACGACGCGTTCGGCGTGTTCGCCGACGCCCTGGACGAGGTCTGCGCCGGGTTCGAGGCGCACCTGGACCGGCCGCTGCGGATGGTCATGTTCGCCGACGCCGGTTCGCCCGACGCAGCCCTGCTGGACCAGACGAGCTACACCCAGGCCGCCCTGTTCGCGCTGGAAGTCGCGCTGTTCCGGCTCTTCGAGCACTGGGGCGTGACGCCCGACTACCTGGTCGGCCACTCGATCGGCGAGCTGACGGCCGCGCACGTCTCGGGCGTGCTGACGCTGACTGACGCCATCAAGCTGGTCGCGGCGCGCGGCCGGTTGATGCAGGCGCTGCCGACCGGTGGCGCGATGGTGGCGATCCAGGCGACCGAAGCCGAGGTCTCGGTATATCTGTCTGACCGTGTGACCATCGCCGCGCTGAACGGCCCGATGTCGACGGTGATCTCCGGTGACGAAGACGCCGTCGTGGCCGTGGCCGCGCAGTTCGCCGACCGCAAGACCAAGCGGCTCACGGTGAGCCACGCGTTCCACTCGCCGTTGATGGACGCGATGCTCGAGGAGTTCCGCGGTATAGCGGAGTCTCTGTCTTACGGTCAGACGGTTATACCGATTGTCTCGAACGTCACCGGCGAACTGGTGACCGAGTTCGACGCCGAGTACTGGGTCCGGCACGTCCGCGACGCGGTGCGCTTCCTCGACGGGATGCGGACCCTCGAAGCCGCCGGGGTCACGACCTACGTCGAGCTGGGCCCGGACGGCGTGCTGTCGGCGATGGCCCAGGACTGCGTGTCCGGCGGCACCTTCGCCGCGGCCACCCGCCGGGGACGCCCCGAGCCGCAGGCCGCCGTCACGGCGCTGGCCCAGGCGTACGTCCGCGGGGTGCCGGTCAGCTGGGACGCCGTGCTCGGCGGCGCCGGCACCCGCGTCGAGCTGCCCACCTATCCGTTCCAGCACCGGCGTTTCTGGCCGCGTGAGCGCGTGGCCGACGCGGTCGTCGATCCGATCGAGGCCGCGTTCTGGGCCGCGATCGAGTCCGGCGACCTCGACACCGTCTCCGACACGCTCGACCTCCCCGCCGACGCCCTGACCGACCTCGTCCCGTCGCTGGCGGGCTGGCGCCGTCGCCGCCTCGCCGCGTCCACAGTGGACAACTGGCGGTACGGCACGGACTGGGCCCCGCTGAACCTCGACGGCCGCCTCACCGGCGGCTGGCTGCTGCTGACCCCCGAGACCGCGCACGACCTGGTCGACGACGTCGCTTCCGCGCTGACCGCGAACGGCGCGACCGTGCGCCGGATCGTGGTGACCGACCGCGACACCCTGGCCACGCAGGTCCGTGTCGCGCTCGCCGAAACCCCGGCCGCCGGTGTGCTTTCCCTGCTGGCCCTGGGTGACGCCGGTCTGCCGGACACGGTCGTCGCTCTGCAAGCGCTCGCCGAGGCGGGCTCCGACCTGCGGCTCTGGACCGTCACGTCCGGGGCCGTCACCTGCGGGGAAATCCTGCGCGACGCCGGCCGGGCCCAGGTCTGGGGCCTCGGCCGGGTCGCCGCCCTGGAGCAGCCGCAGCGCTGGGCCGGCCTGCTCGACCTGCCGGAACGGCTCGACGACCGGACCGGCACCCGGCTGGCCGCGGTGCTGGCCGGCGGCCACGACGAAGACCAGGTCGCGGTCCGCGACCACGGCGTCTTCGGCCACCGGATCGTCCGCTCGACCGGTGCCCCGGCCGCCGACTGGCAGCCCACGGGCACCGCGCTGATCACCGGCGGCACCGGCGCGCTCGGCGCCCGCGTGGCCCGCCACCTGGCCGGACGCGGTGTTGACCACCTGGTGCTGACCAGTCGTCGCGGCCTCGACGCCCCCGGCGCGGCCGAGCTGCGCGACGCACTCATCGCGCTCGGGGTCTCCGTCACCGTCGCCGCCTGCGACGTGGCCGACCGCGACGCCCTCGCCGAGGTCGTCGCCGCCATCCCGGCCGAGCACCCGCTGACCACCGTGGTCCACACCGCCGGCGTGCTCGACGACGGTGTGGTCGACTCGCTCGACGCCGACCGGTTCGCCACGGTCGCGCGGGCCAAGGTCACCGCCGCCGGGCACCTGGACGCGCTCACCCGCGACCTGCCCGTCACCGCGTTCGTGCTGTTCTCCTCGACCGCCGGGGTGTTCGGCGCGGCCGGCCAGGGCAACTACGCCGCGGCCAACGCCGGGCTCGACGCCCTCGCCGAACGCCGCCGCGCCGACGGCCTGCCCGCGACGTCCATCGCCTGGGGTGCCTGGGCGGGCAGCGGCATGGCCACCGACGACGGCGTCAGTGAACGCCTGCGCCGCGGCGGTGTCCCGCAGATGGACCCGGAGCTGGCGCTGTCCGCTTTGGACCGCGCGGTCGCGTCGGACGCGGCGACGGTTTGCGTCGTCGACGTCGACTGGGCCAAGTTCGCGCCCGGCTTCACGGCCGCGCGGCCAAGCCCGCTCATCGGGGACCTCCCGGAGGTCCGCGCGCTCAAGTCCACAGTGGACGAAGCGCAACCGGAATCGCTCACCGAGCGGATCGCCGGACTGCCCGAAACCGAGCGCCGGCTGCTGGTCGTCGACTTCGTCCGCGGCGGTGTCGCGGCTGTTCTCGGCCACGCCGGGATCGCCGACGTACCGGAGAACAAGGCGTTCACCGAGCTGGGTTTCGACTCGCTCACCGCGGTCGAGCTGCGCAACCGCCTCACCGCGGCGACCGGCCTGACCCTGCCCTCGACCCTCGTCTACGACCACCCGACGCCCGCCGCGCTCGCCGAGCACCTGTGCGCGGAGCTGGCCGGCGAGACCGCCGGCGCGGTCGTCCGGGCGCACGCGGCCGAGGACGACGACCCGATCGCCATCGTCGCGATGAGCTGCCGGTACCCCGGCGGCATCCACTCGCCCGAAGACCTCTGGCGGATGATCGTCGACGGCCGCGACGCCGTCTCCGAGCTGCCCGGTGACCGCGGCTGGGACTTCGACGCGCTGTTCGGCGACGGCCTGGGTGCCTCCGCCGCGCGGCACGGCGCGTTCCTCTACGACGTCGCCGACTTCGACGCCGGGTTCTTCGGCATCTCGCCGCGCGAGGCGCTGGGCATGGACCCGCAGCAGCGGCTGCTGCTCGAGACGTCGTGGGAGGCCTTCGAACGCGCCGGCATCGACCCGAAGTCGGTGCGCGGCCAGGAAATCGGTGTGTTCGCCGGGACCAACAGCCAGGACTACGCCACGCTGCTGCAGAGCTCCGGCGAGGACGTCGAGGGTTACCTGGCCACCGGCAACGCGGGCAGCGTGGTGTCCGGCCGGCTGTCCTACACCTTCGGCTTCACGGGCCCGGCGGTCACCGTCGACACCGCGTGTTCGTCTTCGCTGGTGGCCCTGCACCTCGCCGCGCAGTCGCTGCGTTCGGGCGAGTGCTCCCTGGCGCTTGCCGGTGGTGTCGCCGTGATGGCGACACCCACCACGTTCGTCGAGTTCTCACGCCAGCGCGGCCTCGCCGAGGACGGCCGCGTCAAGGCGTTCGCCGCCGCGGCCGACGGCACGGGCTGGGGTGAAGGCGCCGGCATGCTGCTGCTGGAACGGCTTTCCGACGCCCAGCGCAACGGTCACCAAGTGCTGGCCGTCGTGCGCGGCAGCGCGATCAACCAGGACGGCGCGTCCAACGGCATCACCGCCCCCAGCGGCCCCGCGCAACAGCGCGTCATCCGCCAGGCTTTGGCCAACGCGGGTCTGTCCACTTCGGACGTCGACGCCGTCGAAGCGCACGGCACCGGCACGACCCTAGGCGATCCGATCGAGGCGCAAGCCCTGATCGCGACCTACGGCACCGACCGGGAGACGCCGCTCTGGCTCGGCTCGGTCAAGTCGAACATCGGGCACACCCAGGCCGCCGCCGGTGTCGGCGGGATCATCAAGATGGTCGAGGCGATGCGCCACGGCGTCCTGCCCGCGACCCTGCACGTCGACGAGCCGACCCCGCACGTCGACTGGTCGGCCGGCACCGTCCGGCTGCTCACCGAGGCCACGGCCTGGCCGGAGACCGGCCGCCCGCGCCGGGCCGGTGTCTCGTCGTTCGGGTTCAGCGGCACCAACGCGCACACGATCATCGAGCAGGCCCCCGAAACCACACCGGAACCGGCGGCGGACTCGCTACCCGCACTGGTGCCGGTGGTCGTCTCCGGCGCGGACGAAGACGGACTTCGCGCCCAGGCTCGCCGCTTGGCCGCCCACCTCGACGACTTCGAGCCGGCCGAAGCCGCCGCCGCGCTCGCCGTCACCCGCTCCGCGCTGGAGCACCGCGCCGCGTTCGTCGCGGCGAGTCGCGACGAACTGCTGGCCGGACTCGCCGCCGTCGCCCGGGGCGAGGGCGCTCACGGCACCGCGACCGGCGGTGGCCTCGCGTTCCTGTTCACCGGTCAAGGCAGCCAGCGCCTCGGCATGGGCCGTGAGCTGTACGAGACCTATCCGGTGTTCGCGGCCGCGTTCGACGAGATCCGCGCCGCGTTCGACTTCGACCTCGACGGTGGCGACCTCGACCAGACGCAGTACGCCCAAGCGAACCTGTTCGCGCTGGAAGTGGCGCTGTTCCGGCTCTTCGAGTCCTGGGGCGTGCGGCCGGGCTTCCTGGCCGGGCACTCGATCGGCGAGCTGGCCGCCGCGCACGTCGCGGGGGTGTTCTCGCTGGCGGACGCGGTGAAGCTGGTCTCGGCTCGCGGACGTCTCATGCAGGCGCTGCCGACCGGTGGTGCGATGGTCGCGATCCGGGCGACCGAGGAGGAGATCACGCCGTTCCTGTCGGAGGCGGTCAGCATCGCGGCCCTGAACGGCCCCGAGTCGACGGTCGTTTCCGGCGACGAAGACGCCGTCCTGGCCCTCGTGGCGCGGTTCGAAGGCCGCAAGACCAAGCGGCTCACGGTGAGCCACGCGTTCCACTCGCCGCGCATGGACGCCATGCTCGACGACTTCCGCGCGGTGGCCGAAACCCTGACCTTCCACGCACCACGCATCCCGATCGTGTCCACTGTGTCCGGTGAGCTGGCGACCGGCCTGACCGACCCGGGCTACTGGGTGGACCAGGTCCGCGGCACGGTCCGGTTCCTCGACGCGATGCGCACGTTGGAAAGCCGCGGCGTGACGACGTTTGTCGAACTCGGCCCCGAGGGCGTGCTCACCGCGGCGGGCCAGGACTGCGTGCCCGGCGACTTCACCGCCACGCTGCGTGGTGGCCGCGCCGAGACCGCGTCGGTGCTGGCCGCGCTGACCGAGGCCCACGTGCACGGTGCCGACGTCGACTGGACGTCCGTGTTCGCGGGGGTCCCGTCCCGGCGTGTCGAACTGCCGACGTATGCCTTCCAGCGGCGGCGTTACTGGCCGGAGCAGCCGGACGCCGTCATCGCGACGGGGTCGGCGAGCCCGGCCGAGGCCGAGTTCTGGGCCGCGGTCGAGAACGCCGACTTCGCCGCCGTCACCGGCACCCTGGCCCTGGACGGCGACCAGCCGCTCAGCGCCGTGCTGCCCGCCCTCTCCGCCTGGCACCGGCAGCAACGCGTCGAGTCCGTTGTGGACGGCTGGCGCTACCGCGTCACCTGGCAGCCGGTGACCGACCTCGCGGCCCCCGTGCTACGTGGCACCTGGCTGGTCGTCGGCGACGCCGAGCACCCGCTGTGCGGTGCGCTCACCCGCGCCGGAGCCGACGTCGTCGTCACCGGCGGCGAGATCCCGTCGGACACCGCGTTCGACGGTGTGGTTTCGCTGCTCGGAATCGATGACCGGCCGCACCCCGAACACCCGGGCGTCACGCTCGGCGCCGCCGCGAACCTCACGCTGGTCCGTGCGCTCGGCGAGGCCGGGATCGACGCTCCCTTGTGGATGGTGACGCGCGGCGCGGTCTCGACCGGCCGCGCCGACGTCCTCGGCTCGGTGTCCCAGGCGCTCGTCTGGGGCATCGGCCAGGTCGCCGGCCTGGAGCTGCCGCACCGCTGGGGTGGCCTGCTCGACCTGCCCGCGGAGCTGGACGACCGGGTGCTCGCCCGGGTCGCCGGCGCGCTGGCCGGCACCGAAGACCAGGTCGCCGTCCGCGGCTCCGGCGTCTACGTGCGCCGGCTCGTGCCCGCGCCGCTGCCGGCCGGAAGCACGTCGTGGACCCCGCGCGGCACCGTGCTGATCACCGGGGGCACCGGCGCGCTGGGTGCGGAGGTCGCCCGCTGGGCGGCCGTGGGTGGTGCGGAGCGGCTGGTGCTGACCAGCCGCGCCGGACTCGCCGCGCCGGGCGCCGAAGAACTGCGTGACGAACTCGCCGAGTCCGGTGTGGACGTCGTCATCACCGCGCTGGACGTCACCGATCGTGACGCCCTGGCGGCGCTCGTCGCCGAGTACCCGGCCGACGCCGTTGTGCACGCGGCCGGCGTCGAATGGGCGACGCCACTGGACACTGTGGACGTCGCCGGGTTCGCCGACGTGCTGTCCGCGAAGGTGACCGGCGCCGCCCACCTGGACGCCGTGCTCGGCGCGTCCGAACTGGACGCCTTTGTGCTCTTCTCGTCGATCTCGGGCATCTGGGGCTCGGGTGGGCAGGCCGCCTACGCGGCGGCGAACGCCTACCTCGACGCCCTCGCCCAGGCCCGGCGGGCCCGCGGGCTCGCCGCCACCGCTGTGGCCTGGGGTCCATGGGCCGGGGGTGGTATGGCCGCCCGCGGCGACGCGATCGACCAGCTGCGCCGCCGCGGTCTCGAGCCGCTGGCACCGGCCTCGGCGATCTCCGCACTCGGCCGCGCGGTCGGCGCGGACGAGACCGCCGTGGTGGTCGCCGACGTCGACTGGGCCAAGTTCGCTCCCGCGTTCACCGCCGCCCGGCCACGGCCGCTGCTCGACGGCGTGCCCGAGGTGCGCCGGGTGCCGGCGGAATCCACTGTGGACACGACGTCCGCCGACGTCTCCGAGCTGGCCGGCCGCCTGGCCGGGCTGGGGGAGGCCGAGCAGGACCGGCTGCTCGTCGACCTGGTCCGGACCGAGGCCGCCGCGGTGCTCGGCCACACCGGCACCGACGCGGTCGTGCCCGGCCGCGCGTTCAAGGAGCTCGGGTTCGACTCGCTGACCGCCGTCGAGCTGCGCAACCGGCTCACCGCGGCGACCGGCATCCGCCTGCCCGCGACGCTGGTCTTCGACTATCCGAACGCCACTGTCCTCGCCGGTCACCTGCGCACCGAACTCACCGGTGGCCAGAAAACCGCCGGCGCGGACGTCGTGTCCGTGGTGGCCGACGACCCGATCGCGATCGTGGCCATGAGCTGCCGGTATCCCGGTGGTGTCCGGTCGCCGGAGGAGCTGTGGCGCCTCGTCGCCGACGGTGTCGACGCGATCGGCGACTTCCCGGCCGACCGCGGCTGGGACCTGGGCGCGCTGTTCGACCCGGACCCGGACAACACCGGCACCAGCTACGCCCGCACCGGCGGGTTCCTCGACGGGGTCGACGGTTTCGACGCGGGATTCTTCGGGATCAGCCCGCGCGAGGCCCTCGCCATGGACCCGCAGCAGCGGCTGCTGCTCGAGACGACCTGGGAGGCGTTCGAGCGCGCCGGGATCGACCCGCACGCCGTGCGCGGCAGCCGGACCGGCGTCTTCGCCGGGACGAACCTGCAGGACTACGGCACCCTGCTGACCGGACAGCCCGGCCTCGAAGGGCACCTGGCCACCGGCAACGCGGCCGCGGTCGTCTCCGGCCGGCTCTCCTACACCTTCGGGCTCGAAGGCCCGGCGGTCACGGTCGACACGGCGTGCTCGTCTTCGCTGGTCGCCTTGCACCTCGCGGCGCAGGCCCTGCGGGCGGGCGAGTGCTCGCTGGCCCTGGCGGGCGGCGTTGTCGTTATGTCGACACCGAACGCGTTCATCGAGTTCAGCCGCCAGCGCGGCCTGGCCGAAGACGGCCGGTGCAAGCCGTTCGCCGAGGCCGCCGACGGTACCGGCTGGGGTGAAGGCGTCGGCATGCTCCTGCTGGAGCGGCTGTCCGACGCGCAGCGCAACGGCCACCCGGTCCTGGCGATCGTGCGCGGCAGCGCGATCAACCAGGACGGCGCCTCCAACGGCCTGACCGCGCCCAACGGACCCGCGCAGCAACGCGTGATCCGGCAGGCGCTGACGAGTGCCGGTCTGTCCACTTCGGACGTCGACGCGGTCGAGGGCCACGGCACCGGCACGACACTGGGTGACCCGATCGAGGCGCAGGCGTTGCTGGCGACCTACGGGCAGGACCGGGCGGGTGACCCGCTGCTGCTGGGTTCGCTCAAGTCCAACATCGGTCACACGCAGGCGGCGGCCGGTGTCGGCGGGATCATCAAGATGGTCCAGGCGATGCAGCACGGTCTGCTGCCGAAAACGCTGCACGTCGACGAGCCGTCGTCCAAGGTGGACTGGGCCGCGGGTGCGGTCGAGCTGCTGACCGAGGCACGCGAGTGGCCGGCGGTGGACCGCCCGCGCCGCGCCGCGGTGTCGTCGTTCGGCATGAGCGGCACCAACGCCCACGTCGTTCTCGAGCAGGCGCCCGAGGTCGTGGAGACGGAGCGCGTGCCCGCTGGGGAATCGGCACCGTGGGTGCTTTCCGCCCGCGACGCCGACGCCCTGCGTGACCAGGCGATCCGTCTTCAGACGCGGCTCGACGGCACGGATTGGGAGGTCGACGACGTCGCCTTCTCGCTCGCCACGTCCCGCGCCCGGCAGGAGCACCGGGCGGTGCTGACCGGGGACCGGGCCGAGCTGCTCGCCGCCCTCGGCGCGCTGGGCCGCGGCGAACCCGCCGCGCAGCTGGTGACCGACGTCGTCGCCGACGGCGCCACCGCGCTGCTGTTCACCGGCCAGGGCAGCCAGCGCGCCGGGATGGGCCGCGAGCTGTACGCGGCGTTCCCGGTGTTCGCGGACGCGCTGGACGCGGTGTGCGCGGAGTTCGACACCCACCTGGACCGTCCACTCCGGACGGTCGTGTTCGAGGACTCCGGCCTGCTCGACCAGACCGCCTACACCCAAGCCGCGCTGTTCGCGATCGAGGTGGCGCTGTTCCGGCTGGTGGAGAGCCTGGGCGTCCGGCCGGACTTCCTGGTCGGCCACTCGATCGGCGAACTGGCGGCCGCGCACGTCTCGGGCGTGCTGACGCTGACTGACGCCGTCACGCTGGTCGCCGCCCGTGGCCGGTTGATGCAGGCGCTGCCGTCCGGTGGCGCGATGGTGGCGATCCAGGCGCCCGAGGCCGAGGTTTCGGTATATCTGTCTGACCGTGTGACCATCGCCGCGCTGAACGGCCCGATCTCGATCGTAATCTCCGGCGACGAGGCTGAAGTGCTGGCCGTGGCGGAGCACTTCGCGGACCGCAAGACCAAGCGGCTCACGGTCAGCCACGCATTCCACTCACCGCTGATGGACCCGATGCTCGACGAGTTCCGCGGTATAGCCGAGTCTCTGTCTTACGGTAAGACGGTTATACCAATCGTTTCGAACGTCACCGGGCGGCTGATCAGCGAGTTCGACGCGGACTACTGGGTGCGCCACGTGCGCGAGGCCGTCCGGTTCGTCGACGGCATGCGGACGCTGGCCGCCCAGGGTGTGACCAGGTTCGTGGAGCTGGGCCCGGACGGCGTGCTGTCCGCGCTCGGCCAGGACTGCCTGGACGAACCCGCCGTGTTCACCGCCGTCCTGCGCGGCGACCGGCCGGAACGCCGGACCCTGCTCACCGCGCTCGCCACCGTCCACACCCACGGCGCGGACGTCGACTGGGCCGCGCTGACCACCGGCGCGCGCCGGATTTCCCTGCCCACGTACGCCTTCCAGCGGACCCGCTTCTGGCCGACGCCGACCGCGTCGAGCCGAGGTGCCGCCGCCGGGCTGGGCCTCGACGCGGCCGGGCACCCGATGCTCGGCGCGGCCGTCTCGCTGGCCGGCGGTGATGGCGTGCTGTTCACCAGCAGGCTGTCGACGTTGACCCACCCGTGGCTGGCCGACCACGCCGTGCACGGCACCGTGCTCGTGCCCGGCACCGGGCTGGTCGAGCTGGCCGTCCGCGCCGGCGACCAGGTCGGCTGCGACCACCTCGAAGAACTCACCCTGCAGGCGCCGCTCGTGCTGCCCGCCGACGGCGGGGTGCAGCTGCAGGTCACCGTGGGCGAACCGGACGCGGACGGCCGCCGCGAGGTGACCGTCCACTCGCGACCGGAGGGCACCACGTTCGGTCATCCGTGGACGACCCACGCCACCGGTCTGCTCGGCACCACCGGCACCGCGCCGCCCGCCGAACTGGCCGAATGGCCGCCCGCCGGAGCCACTGCACTGGAGACGTCGCGGCTCTACGACGACCTCGCCGGAGCCGGTTTCGGCTACGGCCCGGCGTTCCGCGGCCTGCGTTCCGCGTGGCAGCTCGGTGACGACGTCTACGCCGAAGTCTCGCTTGAGTCCGAAGTGGATGAAGCCTTCGGACTGCACCCGGGCCTGTTCGACTCGGTCCTGCACGCGATCGGCCTGAGCGGCCGGCTCACCGGTGAAGGCACGGGCATCCCGTTCGCCTGGACCGGCGTCACGCTGCACGCCTCGGGCGCGTCCGCGCTGCGGGCCAAGCTGTCCCCGTCCGGCAGCGGCGTCTCGCTCGAACTGTTCGACGCCGCCGGGCAGCCGGTCGCGACGGTCGACTCCCTGGTGCTGCGCCCGGTCTCGGCCGACGCGCTCGACACCGCCCGGACCGAGTCGATGTTCCGTCTGGAGTGGACGCCGGTCCAGCCGTCCGGGACGGCCGAGATCGGCCACCTCGGCCGGCTCGGCGACACCCGGCCCGAGTTCGTGCTGGCCACCGTGGACGCCGAGGACTCGGCAGCCGGAGCCCACGAAGCGGCACACCGGGCGTTGGCCCTGGTCCAGGAGTGGATCGACGGCTCCGACGACGCGAAGCTCGTGCTCGTCACCCGCGGCGCGGTCGCCGTCCAGCCGGAGGACGACGTCCCCGGCCTGGCCGCCGCCACCGTGTGGGGCCTGGCCCGGTCGGCGCAGTCCGAGAACCCGGACCGCCTCGTCCTGCTGGACACCGATGACGATGACGAGCAGGCCGTTGCCGCCGCCCTGGCGACCGGCGAACCGCAGCTCGCCCTGCGCGCGGGGGAGACGTACGTCCCGCGCCTGGCCCGCGCCGCGCTCCCGGTCACCGAAGAGTCCATTGTGGACGTCAACGGCACGGTGCTGGTCACCGGCGGTACCGGTGCGCTCGGCTCGCTGTTCACCCGCCACCTGGTCACGCGTCACGGCGCGCGGCACCTGCTGCTGCTCAGCCGCCGCGGTGGCGCCGCCGAAGGTGCGGACGCCCTCGCCGCGGAACTCGCCGAGCTGGGCGCCGAAGTCCGGTTCGCGGCCTGTGACGCCGCCGACCGCGACGCCCTCGCCGCGGTCCTCGCGGCGATCCCGGCCGAGCACCCGCTGACCGCCGTCGTGCACACCGCCGGTGTGCTGGATGACGGCGTCGTCGGCACGCTCACCCCCGAGCGGATCGACACCGTGCTGCGGCCGAAGGTCGACGCGGCCCTCAACCTGCACGAACTCACCACCGACCTCACGGCGTTCGTGCTGTTCTCCTCGGCCTCCGGCGTGTTCGGCGCCGCCGGCCAAGCGAACTACGCGGCCGCCAACGTGTTCCTCGACTCCCTCGCCGCGCGCCGTCGTGCCGCCGGGCAGCCGGCGACGTCGCTGGGCTGGGGTTTGTGGGCCGACGGCGGCAGCATGGCCGGCGGCCTCGGCGAGGCGGACCGGCGGCGGATGAACCGCGCCGGCGTCGCCGCGCTGACCGCGGACGAGGGCGTCGCGCTGTTCGACGCCGCGCTCGCGTCCGGCGAGGCCGCACTCGTCCCGATGCGGATGGACGCCGCCGCCCTGCGCGACCCGGGCACCACGGTGCCCGCCGTGCTGCGCGGTCTCGTCCGGACCACCACCCGCCGGGTGGTGACGGCCGAAACCGTCGCGGGCGGCTCGGCGCTGGCCGACCGGCTGTCCACGATGGACGAAGCGGAACGCGAGCGCACCCTGCTCGGTGTGGTCCGCCAGACCGTCGCGGCCGCGCTCGGCTACGACTCGGCCGACGCCGTGGACGCCGGGAAGGCGTTCAAGGAGCTCGGTTTCGACTCGCTGACCTCGGTCGACCTGCGCAACCGCCTCAACACCGCCACCGGCCTGCGGCTGCCCGCGACCCTGGTGTTCGACTACCCGAACGCGACGACGCTCGCCGCGTACCTGCGCACCGAACTGCTCGGCGCGGCCGAGCCGGTCGCGGTGGCGCCGGTGCGGGCGGTGGACGTCGACGAGCCGATCGCCATCGTGGCGATGAGCTGCCGGTACCCCGGCGGCATCCGCGGGCCGGAGGACCTCTGGCGGCTGGTGTCGACCGGCGCCGACGCGATCTCGCCGTTCCCGGTCAACCGCGGCTGGGACCTGGAGAAACTGTTCCACCCCGAGCCCGGCCACAGCGGCACGAGCTACGCCCGCGAGGGCGGGTTCCTGCACGAGGCGGACGAGTTCGACGCCGAGTTCTTCGGCATCTCCCCGCGTGAGGCCCTCGCCATGGACCCGCAGCAGCGGCTGCTGCTGGAGACGTCCTGGGAGGTCTTCGAACGCGCCGGTATCGCGCCGGAAGCGTTGCGGGGCAGCCGGACCGGTGTGTTCGCCGGCCTGATGTACCACGACTACGCCGCGCGCCTGCCGGAGATCCCGGAGGAGGTCGAGGGTTACCTCGGCACCGGCAACGCGGGCAGTGTCCTTTCCGGACGGCTGGCCTACACCTTCGGGCTCGAAGGTCCGGCCGTCACGGTCGACACTGCGTGCTCGTCTTCGCTGGTGGCGCTGCACCTCGCGGCGCAGGCCCTGCGCAACGGCGAGTGCGAACTGGCGCTGGCCGGCGGTGTCACGGTGATGTCCACGCCGACGACGTTCGTCGACTTCTCCCGTCAGCGCGGCCTCGCCGCCGACGGCCGGTGCAAGTCGTTCGCCGAGGCGGCGGACGGCACCGGCTGGTCCGAGGGGGCCGGCCTCCTGCTGCTGGAACGGCTTTCCGACGCCCGCCGCAACGGCCACCAGGTCCTCGCGGTGGTCCGCGGCAGCGCGATCAACCAGGACGGCGCGTCCAACGGCCTGACCGCCCCCAACGGCCCGTCGCAGCAACGCGTGATCCGGCAGGCCCTCGCCTCCGCCGGACTGTCCACATCGGACGTCGACGCCGTCGAGGCGCACGGCACCGGCACCACGCTCGGCGACCCGATCGAAGCCCAGGCGCTGCTGGCCACCTACGGCGCCGAGCGCACCGGCGACCCGCTGTACCTCGGCTCGATCAAGTCCAACATCGGCCACAGCCAGGCCGCCGCGGGTGTCGCCGGGATCATCAAGATGGTCATGGCCATGCGGCACGGCGAACTGCCGGCCACCCTGCACGTCGACGAGCCCTCGCGGCACGTCGACTGGGAAGCGGGCGCGGTCGAGCTGCTCACCGAGCGGACCCCGTGGCCGGAGACCGGACGGCCGCGGCGCGCCGCGGTGTCGTCCTTCGGCATCAGCGGGACCAACGCGCACACGATCATCGAGCAGGCCCCGGACTTCGCCGAGCCGGTCGCGGGGGAGACGCCCGCGATCGCCACGCCGTTCGTGCTGTCGGCACGCGACGCGGACGCCCTGCGCGAGCAGGCGTCGCGCCTGCACGCCGTCGCCACCGAGCAGGACGCACTCGACGTCGCCCACTCGCTGGTGACCACGCGCAGCCGGATGCCGCTGCGCGCGGTGGTGTCCGGTGTGGACCGTGACGAGCTGCTGCGCGGCCTGGCCGCGCTGGCCGCCGGGGAAGCCGGCGGTGTCGTGACGGGTGCGGTGTCGCCGGGTTCGCTCGCGTTCCTCTTCACCGGTCAGGGCAGCCAGCGGCTCGGCATGGGCCGTGAGCTGTACGAGACCTACCCGGTGTTCGCCGCGGCGTTCGACGAGATCCGCGCCGCGTTCGACTTCGATGTGGCCCTCGACACCGACGAACTAAACCAGACCCAGCACACCCAGGCCGCGCTGTTTGCCCTGGAAGTGGCACTGTTCCGGCTCTTCGAGCACTTCGGTGTGCGGCCGGACTTCGTGGCCGGGCACTCGATCGGCGAGCTGGCTGCGGCGCACGTCGCCGGCGTCTTCTCCCTGGCCGAGGCGGTCAAGCTGGTGTCGGCCCGAGGACGTCTCATGCAGGCGCTGCCGACCGGCGGTGCGATGGTCGCGATCCAGGCGACCGAGGACGAGATCACGCCACACCTGTCGGACGCGGTGAGCATCGCCGCGCTCAACGGCCCGATGTCCACTGTGGTCTCCGGCGACGAAGATGCCGTGCTGGCGGTCGCGGCGCAGTTCGCGGACCGCAAGACCAAGCGGCTCACGGTCAGCCACGCGTTCCACTCGCCGCTGATGGACCCGATGCTCGAGGAGTTCCGCGCGGTCGCGGAGACGCTGACCTTCGCCGAACCGCGCATCCCGATTGTGTCCACTGTGGATGGAAATCCCACGTCGCCGGGCTACTGGGTGGACCAGGTCCGCGGCGCCGTCCGGTTCCTCGACGCGGTGCGCACGCTGGAAAGCCGTGGGGTCAAGACGTTCGTCGAACTTGGCCCGGACGGCGTGCTGTCCGCGCTCGGCCAGGAAATCACTCCGGACGCGACGTTCGTCCCGGCCCTGCGCAAGGGCCGGACCGAGCCGGACACCCTGCTCACGGCGTTGGCCGAGGCCGACGTCCGCGGCGCCGACGTCGACTGGACTCGCCTGTGGGCCGGCTCGGGAGCGCGCACGATCGACCTCCCGACCTACGCCTTCCGCCGTCGCCGCTACTGGCTGCACAGCGCGGCGTCCGCCGCGGACGCCTCCGGCCTCGGGCTCGGCAAGGCCGACCACCCGCTGCTGGGCGCGTCGGTCGAGCTGGCCGAAGGGGATGGCCTGGTCTTCACCGGGCGGCTGTCCGCGCAGACGCACCCGTGGCTGGCCGAGCACGCGGTGCACGGTGTGACCGTGCTGCCGGGGACGGCCTTCGTCGAGCTCGCGATCCGCGCGGGTGACGAGGTCGGCTGCGACCGACTCGAAGAGCTGACGCTCGAAGCGCCGCTGGTCATCCCGGCCCAGGGCGGCGTCGCCGTCCAGATCACCGTCGGCGCGGCCGACACGTCCGGGCGCCGGACCCTGTCCGTCCACTCGCGACCGGACGGCGAACCGTGGGTCCGGCACGCCGGTGGTGTGCTCGCCGCGACCGGTGCCCCGGTCCCGGCGACCCCGGCCGAATGGCCGCCCGCCGGTGCCGAAGCCGTCGACGTCACCGAGCTGTACGACGGCCTGCTGTCGGCCGGCCTGTCCTACGGCCCGCTTTTCCAGGGCCTGACCGCGGCCTGGCGCCGCGGCAGCGAGGTGTTCGCCGAGGTCAGCCTGCCGGAAGACGTCGAACTGTCCGGGTTCGGCCTGCACCCGGCGCTGCTCGACGCGGCCCTGCACGGCATCGGCCTCGGCGCGCTCCCGGCCGAGGGCGGCGCGCGCCTGCCGTTCGTCTGGTCCGGCGTCTCGCTGCACGCCTCCGGTGCCCGCGCCCTGCGCGTCCACCTGGCCGCGACTGGCGCCGAGGCGGTGTCGGTGCGCGTCGCCGACCCGGCCGGGGCGCCGGTGTTCTCGGCCGACTCCCTGGTGCTGCGCCCGGTTTCCGCCGTTCAGCTCGCCGGCGGGGTGGCACGGAGCTCGCTGTTCCAGCTCGACTGGACGGCTGTCCCGACACCGGAGACGGCTGTCCCGGAGGGCTGGCCGGAGGTCGACGGCTTGGTCATCGAGCCGGTCACCGACGCCGCGTCCGCGCTCGCCGTGGTCCAGACGTGGCTGCCGACCGAGACGACGGTCGTCGTCGTGACCCGCGACGCCGGCCCGGCCGCCGCGGCGGCCCACGGCCTGGTCCGCTCGGCGCAGGCCGAGCACCCGGGCCGGTTCGTCCTGGTCGACCTGGACGCGACGGCCGGTCCCGCGGAGCTGTACGCCGCGGTGGCCACCGGCGAACCGCAGATCGCGGTGCGTGACAGCGTGCTCACGGTGCCCCGCCTCGCGCGGGCCGCACTGTCCGAAACGGACGTCCACTTCGGAGCCGGCACGGTCCTGGTCACCGGCGGCACCGGAGCGCTTGGCGCGCTGTTCGCCGAGCACCTGGTCACCCGGCACGACGTCCGGGACCTGCTGCTCACCAGCCGTCGCGGCGTGGACGCGCCCGGCGCGACCGAACTCGTCCAACGGCTGGAGAACCTCGGCGCCACGGTGACGCTCGCGGCCTGCGACGTCGCCGATCGTGACGCCCTCGCGGCGCTGCTGTCGGGACACCGGGTGACGGCGGTCGTGCACAGCGCCGGTGTCCTCGACGACGGCCTGGTCGAATCCCTCACCCCCGAACGCCTCGCGGCCGTGCTGGCCGCGAAGGCGGACGCGGCGCAGAACCTGCACGACCTGACCACCGACCTCGACGCGTTCGTCCTGTTCTCCTCGGTCGCCGGCACGTTCGGCGGCGCGGGGCAGGCGAACTACGCCGCGGCCAACGCCTACCTCGACGCGCTCGCCGAGCAGCGTCGCGAAGCTGGGCTGCCCGCGACGTCCCTGGCCTGGGGTCTGTGGGACGGCGGCATGGCGGGCAGCCTCAGCGAGGCCGACCTCGCCCGGCTGGTCCGGGCGGGCACCGCACCACTGTCCACTGAGGACGGCTTGGCGCTGTTCGACGCGGCATTGGCGACGGACCGCGCGGTCCTGCTGCCGGTGCACCTCGACCCGGCGGCCATCCGCGCCGCCACCGGCGAGGTCCCGCCGCTGCTGCGCGGCCTGGTCCGCGCTCCGGCGCGGCGGGTCGCGGCGACGACCGGCGCGGCCGGGGCGTTCGCGGACACCCTGTCCGGGCTGGCCGCCGGTGAGCAGCTCGACCGGCTGGTGACGCTGGTCCGCGGCGAGGTCGCGGGTGTGCTCGGCTACGACTTGGGTGCCGAGGTCGACCCGGCCAAGGCGTTCCGCGACGCCGGTTTCGACTCGCTGACCGCGATCGAGCTGCGCAACCGCCTGCACGCGGCCACCGGGCTGCGGCTGCCCGCGACGCTGGTGTTCGACTACCCGACCCCGGACGCGCTCGCCGGGCACGTCCACACCGAACTGTTCGGTGGCGAAGACGCGGCGGAGGTCGTCGCGGCCACCGGCTCCGACGACCCGATCGCCATCGTCGCGATGAGCTGCCGGTACCCCGGCGGTGTCACGACCCCCGAACAGCTGTGGAACCTCGTCGCGGCCGGCGGGGACGCCATCACGACGTTCCCGGACAACCGCGGCTGGGACCTCGACGCGCTGTACCACCCGGACGCCGACCACCCCGGCACCAGCTACTCGCGGGAAGGCGGGTTCCTGCACGACGCGGGCGGCTTCGACCCGGTGTTCTTCGGGATCTCGCCGCGCGAGGCGGTCACGATGGACCCGCAGCACCGGCTGCTGCTGGAGACGTCGTGGGAGGCCTTCGAACGGGCCGGCATCGCGCCGGAAGCGTTGCGCGGCAGCAGGACCGGCGTCTTCGCCGGCGTGATGTACCACGACTACTCCGCGCTGCTCGACGGCGCGGACGAGGACTACGAAGGCCACCTCGGCACAGGCAATGCGGGCAGCATCGCCTCCGGCCGGGTCGCCTACACCTTCGGGCTGGAAGGCCCGGCGGTCACGGTGGACACCGCCTGTTCGTCCTCTTTGGTCGCGCTGCACTGGGCGCTTCAGGCGCTGCGCAACGGCGAATGCACCATGGCGCTCGCCGGAGGTGTGACGGTCATGGCGACGCCGAACGCGTTCATCGAGTTCTCGCGCCAGCGCGGTCTCGCCGCCGACGGCCGGTGCAAGGCGTTCTCCGCGGACGCCGACGGCACGGGCTGGTCCGAGGGCGCGGGCATGATCCTGCTGGAGCGCTTGTCGGACGCGCAGCGCAACGGCCACCCGGTACTGGCGGTCGTGCGCGGCAGCGCGATCAACCAGGACGGGGCCTCCAACGGCCTGACCGCGCCGAACGGTCCCTCGCAGCAGCGGGTGATCCGGCAGGCGCTGGCCAACGCCGGTCTCGCACCGTCCGATGTGGACGTCGTCGAGGCGCACGGCACCGGGACGTCACTCGGCGACCCGATCGAGGCGCAGGCGCTGCTCGCGACCTACGGCGCCGAGCGCACCGGCGACCCGTTGTGGCTCGGCTCGCTGAAGTCCAACATCGGGCACAGCCAGGCGGCCGCGGGGGTCGGCGGCGT
Organism: Amycolatopsis sp. NPDC049252; assembly: GCF_043197175.1. NCBI lineage: Bacteria > Bacillati > Actinomycetota > Actinomycetes > Pseudonocardiales > Pseudonocardiaceae > Amycolatopsis > Amycolatopsis sp. NPDC049252. The sequence goes on along the minus strand of NZ_JBICSQ010000007.1, from coordinate 708 downwards.
GATCAAGATGGTCATGGCACTGCGCAGCGGTGAACTGCCCAAGACGCTGCGCGCCGACGAGCCGTCGCCGCACGTCGACTGGACGTCCGGGGCGGTCGAGCTGCTGACCGAGGCGCGGGCCTGGCCGGAGACCGGCCGGGCGCGCCGCGCGGCGGTGTCGTCCTTCGGGTTCAGCGGCACCAACGCCCACGCGATCATCGAGCAGGCCCCGGAACCCGCGCCGAAGCCGCAGGTCCCGGCGCCGGCGGTGGTCCCGCTGGTGCTGTCGGCGAAGTCGCCGGCCGCCCTGGCCGAGCAGGCCGCGCGGCTGCGTGAGCACCTGGCGGCCGGTTTCGAGCCGGCGGACGTCGCGGCCTCGCTGCACGTCCGCACGCGGTTCGAGCACCGCGCCGTGATCACCGGCACCGGCCCCGACGAGCTGCTGACCGGCCTGGCCACGGCCGAGGCCGTCGAAGCCGGGACGGGCGGGACGGCGTTCCTGTTCACCGGCCAGGGCAGCCAGCGGCTCGGCATGGGCCGCGAGCTGTACGAGACCTACCCGGTGTTCGCGGCCGCGTTCGACGCGATCGCCGCCGAACTGGATCTCGACGGGGACATCGACCGGACGCAGTACACCCAGGCGACCCTGTTTGCCCTGGAAGTCGCCCTGTTCCGGCTGTACGAGTCGTGGGGCCTGCGGCCGGACGTGCTGGTCGGCCACTCGATCGG